>NZ_QQWI01000011.1 GCF_004125825.1 Fusibacter sp. A1
AACTCTTAATTAAAATAGTTTGTTTAACGTCTAGCGTTAATTATTGAAACATTTTTTAAGGTGCTTGTTTCTTGCACTCTAATTATCCATTGTCGCTTTCCAACTCGCCTATCGTTTATACGGGGCGGCTTATTGGAAGCGGGTACATTGTTCAGTTGTCATGGTTCATTGATCGTGAATGTTTCTTATTCACGACGCCCCACCGGTTTAGTGAGATGAAATACGTTTCACTAGAAGGTGATTCACATTTCTTATTTAACTCTGCCGCTATCAACACTTTGTTTCGGCGACTAGTACATAGTATCATTTAAACCCCTATGCCGTCAACTCTTTTTATCATGTTTTTTGACCTTTTATGCATGTTTTTTATTTCTTCCTTATATAGAGTATAAAAAAACATCAAGATAGATGTGTTTTTATAGTTTTTTCAACGTATGCCCCAATATGTTGATTTTTCTGACTTTTTGTCGCTACCTATTGTTTTTTTACCCACTTTGCAAACGCGTGGTAGCGTGGGCGTTGTTTTATATCAATTGAATAATAATGCATACACTGCATATATATACACTTTGTTCTCGTGTTTAACATTTTACAAAAAACGAAAAACCACAGTGTGATGGCCTGTGGTTTCTCTAAGAGGATTTTATGGGGATACTTAATTTCAAAAATGCAACATGTGTTACATTCCCTTAATAAATACAATTTAATTGTACCATCTCGATATACTTTGTCAACGTCTTTTAATAAAATTCATAAAAAAACTGTAGAAATTTGATTTCTACAGTTTGCTTCTAAATTTCAGTTAGTTTTCGATACTCTTTCTGGAATTTCTTTATTATTTTCTTTTCCATTCTGGAAACGGTCATTTGAGAAACTCCCAGTTCATCAGCAACATTTATCTGTGTCTTATTCTGGAAGAACCTATCTTTGATGATCTTAATTTCTACAGGATTAAGTTTTTCCATGCATTTTTCGATGAAATCCTTGTTTTCAATGATATCAAAATACTTATCATCCTCACCTACAATATCCATTAACTGAATATCCTTATCGTCACCAGAACTGTCATAGGTGATATCAAGTGATTTAGGAGTGTAGACTTGACTTGCTTCCATAGCTTCGATTACTTGCTCCTGTGTACAAGACAAATAATCCGCTATATCTTCTATCTTAGGTACTCTTTGAAGATCTTGCTGCAATTTTACTTTTGCCACATTGATTTTCTTTGATAATTCCTGAATTCTTCTCGGTACACGCACAGACCAACCTTTGTCTCTGAAATACTTTTTAATTTCTCCAATGATGGTCGGTGTGGCAAAACTAGAAAACTCGAAACCTCGCTCTACATCAAATCGTTCGATCGCATAAATCAATCCAAGTGCCGCCACCTGAAAGATATCTTCATAATCGATTCCTTTATTGATGTACTTTTTAGCTAATATCTCACTTATGTACAAATGTCTGTTTACTAGCTCATTCCTTAAAACAAGATTTTTGTCGTCACTGTATAATCTAAACAACGCCTTGGTTTCATAGTCACTATAGATTGTGCGCTCGTGTATGCTGCCTCTCTTAGCCATAGTATCAGCCCCTAATTCTTCATAGTACGTTTAGACGATGTGTTTGATTAATTTGATAGCTGTACCTTCTTGTGGTGACGATTTTACTTCTACTTCATCCATTAGTGATTTCATGATGAAAATACCTAAACCACCTACTTTTGGGTGTTCTAAATCGGGTTCATGGTAAGATTTCATATCAAATCCAATACCCTTGTCGATAATTTCAACCGCAAATTGCTTTTCATTAACATGAAAATTGACGGTATAGCATTCTATTTCGTTGTTGCTATGAAGTACTGCGTTATTACATGCTTCACCAACAGCAACTTTAATATCTTCAATTTCTTCGAAATCAAATCCAATATTGTTGGCTATTACTGAAGTGGTAAGCCTTGCGATACTGACATATTCCGCTTTTGATGGTAACTGAATTGTAACGACTTCGCTCATTTTATAAACTCACCCTTCATTAACTATTTTGTCCTATTACAAAAATCTTATCTAGTCCTGTAATATTGAGCAATTTTGCAATATTAGATTTTGCATTGACGATTATGATATTATTATCATTTTTTTTCACTCGCTTGAGTATTCCTATCAAGACGCCAAGTCCCGTACTGTCGATGTATACGAGATCCTCACAGTTTAACTGTATGTCCGCTTCACGATCGTTAAGAATCGTATTGAGCACATCTTTAAGATTTCCTGATGTATGAATATCAACTTCTCCCGCAATATCAACATGCCACGCGCTAATTGTATCATTGTAGTTCTTCTTGAGTTTCAAGGCCATGCCATACCTCCCCTATTATAGTCACAATCCATAGATTCCCATTATGAAACATAAATAAACATTTATATTTGATTATTACTACGGTTCCCATTAATGTAGTGAATTTTCAAATTGTAACTCATCCTACTAGTTTATTTTATCTCAATTTTCACTGTTTGTACAATACATGCATCTACTATTTTCACATTTGAAAAAACGGACCAGTAAATGGTCCGTCATTATCAATTATTCTTTGTTTTCTTCTGAAACTTCATTATCGTCAATGATTTCAAGTTCGGACCCTTCTTCAAAATCCTTAATCTTGGCAAATGCGACAAGTTCGTTCTCTTCACCTATTTTCATCAGTCTTACACCACTAGTGCTTCTACCCATTGTAGAAATTCCTTCAACAGTGATTCTAATGATGACTCCTGCTGAATTGATCAGTATTAGTTGATCGTCATCCTCTACGACAGATGCGCCAACAATATAGCCGGTCTTATCAGTAACGTTGTAGGTAATGATTCCTTTTCCGCCACGATTCTGTATTCTATACTCGTCGAGTTTCGTACGTTTACCATAACCGTTTTCACTGATAACGAGTAATTTTCCAGTTTCTGTCACAATATCCACTGAAACAACATAGTCTCCTGAATTTAGAGCTATACCCCTGACACCGGTTGCTGTTCTACCCATTTCGCGGACGTCTTCCTCATTGAAGCGGATTGATTTACCGTGATTCGTAACACTGATGATTTCATTGGATCCCGTTGTCAGTCTTACTCCTATAAGTTCATCGTCTTCACGAAGATTGATTCCTATGATACCCGTTTTTCTAGAAGTGTCATACTGAGTGACATGAGTCTTCTTGATGACACCATTTTTAGTCATCATGATAAGGTATCCATTATCAAAATCTTTTACAGGTATTACGGCAGTGACCTTTTCACCTTGATCGACCGGTAGAATATTGATGATCGCAGTACCTTTAGAAAGTCGTGAACCTTCTGGAATCTGATATGCTTTCATCCTATATACTTTACCCTTGTTGGTGAAGAACAAGAGATAATCATGAGTTGATGTCATGAAAATATCTATTACGTGATCTTCTTCTCTAGTGGAAAGACCCGTTTTTCCTCGACCACCCCTATTTTGAGTGGCATACACGTCAACAGGTACTCTTTTGATGTAACCTGCGTGTGTAAGAGTAACCGTTACCTGCTCTTCATCGATAAGGTCTTCGATGTCGATTTCATTGTAATCAATCTCTACATTGGTTCTTCTTGCATCACTGTATTTGCTCTTTACTTCCAATAAGTTTTCTTTTATCACGCCGAATAATAAAACCTCATCCGCAAGTAACGCTTTGCACTCATTGATGAATGTGAGCAGTTCTTGGTATTCATCTTCTATCTTTTCGCGTTCTAAGCCCTGCAATCTTCTAAGACGCATGTCTACAATAGCTTTCGCCTGTATTTCAGATAGGCCAAATCGTTCCATTAACTTTTGCTCGGCATCATTGTAAGCGCCTCTGATGATGGCGATTACTTCGTCGATGTTGTCAATTGCGATACGGTAACCTTCAAGAATATGGGCACGAGCTTCAGCTTTTGCAAGATCGAACTGCACTCTTCTTGTTTCCACTTCTTTTTGATGTTCAATATAATAAGTCAATATTTCTCTAAGGTTCAACAGCTTTGGCTGACCTTTTACAAGAGCAATCATATTGATACTCACAGTAGATTGAAGCTGGGTATGCTTGTAAAGTTGGTTCAGCATCACTTGAGGATTGATATCTTTTCTGAGTTCGATTACGACTCTTATTCCGATCCTATTGGATTCATCACGTAGATCCGTGATTCCCTCAATTTTCTTATTTCTTACAAGATCAGCGATATTTTCAAGCATTTTTGCTTTATTTACCTGGTAAGGCACTTCTGTGATGATGATCGCAGTCTTCCCATTCTTATATTCTTCAATGTTGAATTTAGATCTGACTACTACTCTACCACGGCCTGTCTTATAGGCTTTTCTGAATCCGGAAACACCCATGATGGTTGCTCCAGTTGGAAAATCGGGTCCACTGACATATTCTATCAGTTCATCGTCATCGATAGACGCATCGTCGATAAGCGCTATCGTGGCATCTATAATTTCTGCAAGATTATGTGGTGGAATTGTTGTAGCCATACCTACTGCTATTCCGTTTGATCCATTCACCAGAAGGTTTGGATATCTGGCCGGCATTACTGTCGGTTCTTTTTCCTCACCATCAAAGTTTTCTTTGAAATCTACAGTTTTTTTACCGATATCTTTTAACAGTTCTCCAGCGAGTTTTGTCATTTTAGCTTCTGTATAACGCATGGCTGCCGCACTGTCACCATCGATGGAACCGAAGTTACCTTGACCATCTACAAGTATCCCACGCATTGAAAATGCTTGAGCCATACGAACCATCGCATTGTAAACGGAAGAATCACCATGAGGGTGATACTTACCAAGAACGTCACCGACGATACGTGCCGATTTACGATACTTCTTATCATGTGACAGCCCTAGTTCACTCATAGCAAATAGAATTCTTCTATGAACCGGTTTTAGGCCATCCCTTACATCAGGCAGTGCACGAGCTACTATTACACTCATCGCATAGTCGATATAGGATTTTTTCATTTCATCTTGTATGTCTATATCATATATTCGATCTTGTGGTTCTCTATTATTATCCATAACTTACCTCTTGGTCTAAACGTCCAAATATGTGACGTATTTTGCGTTTTGCTCAATGAATTCTCTACGTGGTTCAACGTGTTCACCCATCAGTGTATCAAAAATCATATCTGCTTCTACAGCATCATCTATATTTACTCTTAAGATGGTTCTGTTTTCAGGGTTCATCGTTGTTTCCCAAAGTTGTTCAGGATTCATCTCACCTAGACCTTTATAACGCTGTATATCTAGTTTCGTATCTGAATCGTATTCTGCCAATACCTGATCCTTTTGCTTTTCGGTATAGACATAATGTTCCTTTTTCCCTTTTGATATCTTATAAAGCGGTGGTTGGGCGATATAAATATAGCCATTCTCTATAAGAGGCCTCATATACCTGAATAGGAAAGTCAATAAAAGGGTTCTGATATGCGAACCGTCGACATCGGCATCGGTCATGATCATGATTTTATGATATCTTAACTTTTCTATATCGAACTCTTCACCTATTCCGCATCCAAAGGCAGTAATCATCGCTCTTATTTCAGATGAATTGAAGATACGTGCAAAATTGGCTTTTTCCACATTCATTATTTTTCCACGAAGAGGAAGTATGGCTTGGTTCTTTCTATCCCTTCCATCTTTGGCCGATCCGCCAGCCGACTCTCCTTCGACAATATATACTTCACACTTTGCAGGATCCTTTTCCTGACAATCTGCAAGTTTACCAGGAAGACTCATTCCATCAAGCAGACCTTTTCTTCTTGTAAGCTCCCTTGCTTTTCTTGCCGCTTCACGTGCTTTAGCAGCTTTTAGGCATTTATCGATGATGATTTTACCTTCAGCCGGGTGTTCCTCAAGGAAGGTGTCCAGTATTTCTGCAGTGATGGATTCAGCCACACCACGTACTTCGGAGTTACCAAGTTTGGTCTTCGTTTGTCCTTCAAATTGAGGCTCGCCAATTTTTACAGAGACGATCGCTGTCAGACCCTCTCTGATGTCCTCACCTTGAAGGTTTGTTTCTTTTTCTTTGATGAATTTATTTTTTCTAGCGTAATCGTTGATGACTCTTGTAAGCGCCGATCTGAATCCGCTTAGGTGTGTTCCACCTTCATGGGTATTGATATTGTTGGCAAATGTAAACACATTGTCCTGATAACCGTCTGTGTACTGCATGGCTATCTCAATAAGGATACCATCTTTTTCACTTTCATTGTAGATGACAGTATCATGGATGTGACTTCTGTTCTTATTGAGGTAGGCTACAAATTCCTTGATGCCGCCTTCATAGTGGAAGTTATCAATCTTATCATTTCGCTCATCCTTCAGGATGATTCTTATTCCCTTGTTTAGAAAAGCCTGCTCCCTCATACGGTGCTGAAGGGTTTCGTAATTGAATTCAATCTGCTCGAAAATTTCCGGATCAGGCTTGAAAAACGTACGTGTTCCTGTTTTATCCGTTTCACCGATGATATGCAGTTGTTTTGTAGTCGGTCCCTTTTGAAACTCGATGCTGTATACTTTGCCGTTACGCATTACATCAACTGTCATTATTTCAGATAAGGCGTTTACAACAGAAGCTCCCACACCATGTAATCCGCCGGAGACCTTATATCCGCCACCGCCGAATTTTCCGCCTGCATGAAGGACGGTATGAATAACCTCAACTGCCGGCATATCCATTTTTGCATGCATGTCGACAGGCATTCCACGACCGTTATCTTCAACGATAATGCTGTTATCTTCAGTAATTGTTACCGAAACAGTGTCACAATGCCCTGCAAGAGCTTCATCGATACTGTTGTTGACTATTTCATACACTAAATGGTGTAATCCTCGTGCACTTGTAGAACCGATATACATCCCCGGTCTTTTTCGTACAGCTTCTAATCCTTCTAGTACCTGTATCTGTTCCGCATTATAATCTTGATTGACTTTCGTCGACATGCTGTACCTCCCGACACGTTAAGACAGCACCTTTTTCAATCTCAACTACTTGAAAAGGCGCCATTTGATCTTGATCCAACCCAGTTAAATCGGTTGTTGTTATTATCGTTTGTAATCCTTTTATCGCATGCATCAGCATTTGTCTTCGAGTCAAGTCAAGTTCGCTCATGACATCATCCAGTAAAAGGATAGGTCTTTCACCAAGTTCATTTTGAATCAAAGTTATTTCTGACAATTTCATGGATAGGGCTGCTGTTCGCTGCTGCCCTTGAGAACTGTATTTTCTAGCATCTTGGCCGTTTATCTTTATTATCAGGTCATCCTTATGAGGACCGACGCTTGTAAATCCGTATTTTACATCCTTGTCGATGCATGATTTGAGTTTTTCTTTAAATCCATAGACTATTCTATCATAATCAAAGGAAGATTGCTCAATCATTCCAGTAAAATAATCAATTTCGAGTATTTCTTTGCCATCGGTGATTTCCAAATGCGTAGTCGCAGTTACTTCGGAGAGTTTTTTTATAAAATCCATACGTTTCATAATGACTTTGACACCATAGTGGACGAGTTGCTCATCCCATACATCGATCGTATCAAGTAGGGATTTCCTAAACTGCGCACTCTTTAACAGTTTATTTCTATGGTTGAGAATCTTATGGTAATTTATCAGATTATCCATATACATTCTATTGAGATTTGAAATTTCCCGATCGATGAACTTACGCCTTTCTGCAGGCCCACCTTTGATCAGTCTTAAGTCTTCTGGAGAAAACAGGACCACATTGAGCGATCCGATAAGTTCAGATATTTTCTTTAGCGGTACACCGTTAAGTAATATCTGCTTTGCCTTATCCTGTTTAAGAATCAAATCAATGGTCTGATCTCTGTTGTTCTTAAAAAAATCCAAATGAAGTTTGAAATAGACTTCCTCATCCTTGATCAACTCCTGATCCTTGGATGTTCTGAATGATTTACCGAACGCCGCGAAAAAAAGTGCTTCCAATAGATTTGTTTTTCCTTGCGCATTGTCTCCTATGATGACATTTGCATTTTGGTGGATATCGAGCGCTAACTTATTATAATTACGATAATTCGTCAATTCAACTCTTTTAATATGCACATTAAGCCTCAGCTGATTTCACTTCGAATATAAAATCCTGATCCTCATAGGAAAGTGCTACGACATCACCTGGAACTACTTTTTTTCCCCTCATCGTCATCACTTCATTGTTCAACATAACGAACCCATTTGTAATAAGAAACTTTGCGTCGCCGCCTGATCCGACTACCGAAGCAAGTTTTAAAAGTTGATCCAAACGAATATAAGGTGTGGTTATTTCTATTAATTCAGCCATCATGTTCTCCATTTTCTATCTTCCAGTTAAATAACGAAGTCCTCATTTAGAGGACTTACGTGCTAGTTAGGTATACGGACAGGTAAAACCAGGTAGGTATAGTGCTCGCTTCCATAAGGTTTTACAATGCAAGGACTCACATTTGTAGTAAGTTCAATTTGAATCATGTCCGTGTCTATGACTTTGAGTACATCGATCCAATACTTTGGATTGAACCCTATCTCAAGATCAGGTCCTTCGAGCTCTATTTTTACCATTTCATTCACACTTCCTATTTCAACATTCGAAGTGATAAGCAATGCTTCGTCCGTGATTTGGAATTTGACAGAAGTGTTTTTGCCTTCCTTAGCAAGTAAGGAGGCACGATCGATCGCCCTATATAGTTCTTGAGTTGAAACAGTCACAAGCGACTTATGTTCCTTAGGCATGATCTGATTGTATTTGATGAACTCACCTTCTAATAGACGGGTGATTATTGTGATATTGCCAAGTTCAAATTGCATGTTCTTGTCGGTATAATGCAACTTCAAGTCTTCATCTTCTTCAGACAAACTCAATACTTTTAAAAGCTCATTAAGCGTCTTTGCCGGTATGACCGCCTTACAGTCGACATGAGTTTGCACATTCGCCTTTCTGATGGCGACACGATAAAGATCGATGGAGACCATGATCATCTCACCGTTTTCAATCTCTAATAGAGATCCAGTTAGAATAGGTCTAGTCTCATCCTGGGAAGTGGCAAAGATGGTTTGTCGAATCATATCTTTAAATAGATGTTTATTTATCTCATAGACATTGCCTTGCTCGATGATAGGTAAGTCTGGATATTCCTCAGGTGCGAATCCAGCCAGGTGGAAGTCTGACTGTAGACATCTTATTTCAAGGTTATGTTGATCGTCAGCACTTATGAACACATCAGCATCTGGTAACTTTCTGATGATTTCACCGAAAATACGTGAACTGACAACTGCTCTTCCTGCTATTTCTACTTCAGCATCAATCGTCATTTCGATACCTATATTCAAATCGTTTCCGATCAAGCGAAGTTGACCGTCCTTTGCTTCTAGAAAGATACTTTTTAAGATAGGTAATGTCGTTTTGTTGGATACAGCCTTTTGTACAACATTGATAGCATCATTTAATTGTTTTTGAGAAACGATGAATTTCACTGTGGATAAACCTCCGTTTTTTAGTAAGCAATCAACATGTGGATGACTAGATATTATATATTAGTTTAAAAGAGTAATAGTAATAGGGACTGTTAATTTGTTGAAAACCCATGTGATCTAGTATGGGTCTGATTTATAGAGGATAACAACGTTGTGGATAACTTTCTGTAAATCAGTGCATTATTCACATTGCAAATAAAATTATGAATCAAATACTTATTAACATCGGAAATTAAGTTATCAACAAGGATAAGTGCATTACTAGTTTTCACCTTGAATTTCTTCTATCATCTTATTTACTTTATGCTGCAAATCATCATTTGCTTTCAAATCATTTGTAATCTTATCGTAAGCATGGATTACTGTGGTATGATCCCGTCCTCCAAACTCTTCCCCTATTCTCGGTAAAGACATATCTGTAAGTTCCCTACATAGATACATGGCGATCTGTCTTGGATAGGAGATGGATCTGGTTCTTCGTTTTGAATCAAAATCATCAATCTTCATATTGTAATATTGTGAAACTACATCCTTGATGATATCCGGTCCGATTTGTTTTGGCCTAGAGGACTTTACGATGTCTTTTAAGGCTTCGGTGGCCAGTTCTACAGTGATCGCCCGATTGGTTAATGAGGAATAGGCCACAACCCTTGTAAGAGCCCCTTCCAGTTCACGGATATTTGATTTGATATTTTTAGCGATGAAGCTTAGAACATCATTGGAGATGTCAATATACTCAGTTTCAGCCTTTTTAGCCAATATCGCGATTCTGGTTTCAAAATCCGGTGGCTGGATGTCGGTAATCAGTCCCCACTCAAAACGAGATCTCAACCTGTCTTCTAGAGTAGGAATCTCTTTTGGGGGTCTATCACTTGATAGGATGATCTGCTTGTTCGCTTCGTGCAGCGCATTGAAGGTATGGAAAAACTCCTCCTGCGTTCTTTCTTTGCCGGCGATGAACTGAATATCATCGACAAGAAGAACATCAACAGTTCTAAATTTATTTCTGAACTCTTCATTCTTATCGTCCTTAATGGAATTGATCAGTTCATTCGTGAACTTTTCTGAAGAGACATAAACGACTTTAGCAGATGGATTCTGATTGAGAATGTAATGTCCTATCGCATGCATTAAGTGTGTTTTTCCAAGACCTACGCCACCATAGATAAACAAAGGATTATAAGCTTTTGCAGGTGCTTCGGCAACGGCCAAGGAAGCCGCATGAGCAAACCTGTTGCTGTTTCCAATAACAAATTCTTCAAATACATACTTAGGATTAAGTCGTGGAGTCTCAAATCCATCATTCGATTTTAGAGATTCTTCGCTAGATAGGACAAGTGCCTTGCCAGGTAAGATGAATTCGAGTGAAAATTCAATTCCCGTAACCTGCTTTAGGGAGTTCTCAATTAAACCGATGTATCTTGTTTCGAGTATTTCCTTATTAAATTTGTTTGGAACTTCAAGAATAAACTTATTACCTTGAATAGCCTTGGCTTCTATTGTTTTTAGCCAAGTGTTGTAACTGACCTCGGTCAGCTCGTTTTGAATGATGTTTAGGGTCTTTTCCCATACCTCTTTGAAACTTTGCAAAAGGTTCCCTCCCAATGTAATCCACAAACTATACACAGAAAATGTGCATAACTTCAGTAGTTTAGCTGTATTTCTATAAAAAAGTGTCAAAAAAAAACCGGTGAATGATTTTGTGGATAAATAAAGGATAATTCACCAAATTGAATCTTATTAACAATTGACCATTGATTTGATACATTAATCCACAAGTCCGTAAGAGTGAAGAATGCGATTAAGCGGAAAGGTTATCCCTAATCTAATCACATATAATCAACAATTGTGAGTAATTGAATGAAGTTGTACACTTATCAACAAGTAAACTAATTTTATCAAACTTAAGGGGTTAATTCAATGCTCAATATGAAAATTATCCACAGGCTTTATTTATTGTGAATAATTCCAACTGTGGATGTGAAAGTAGTTCTTTTACTTCCTTATATATATACAAGATAGAGTGTGATATGAAATTTGAAACACTATATAAATGAAAGTAAAGATTTTGTAATGAGATAGCAATAAAGAAAGGAGGTTTTGCCTTGACATCAAAACTAGTGAGGGGTATAATGATTTAGCATGGTTAGAAGGTTAATAAACACATTTATATAGATTGATCTATATATTGGCGAGGAGGTGTTCACTGTGAAAAGAACGTATCAACCAAAGAAAAGACAACGTAAAAGAGAACATGGATTCAGAAAGCGTATGAGTTCAAGCGCTGGCAGAAATGTACTTAAAAGAAGAAGAAGCAGAGGCAGAAATAAATTATCTGCATAAGACCGCAAGCAATGTGGTCTTTTTTACAATTAAAGGAAAGAAAACTGAAGGCTTGAGTTTCAAGCCTTTGCGGTTTTCTAAATAAGTGTATGAAAATTGATACTTTAAAGAAAAATGAAGAGTTTAAAACCATCTATAAGCGTGGGAAATCCCATGTTGGCGCTTACTTGGTGCTGTATTCAGTTAAGAATGATACTGATGCAAAACAGTTTGGAATTACAGTAAGCAAGAAAGTTGGTAATGCTGTCAATCGTAATCGCATCAGGCGATTAGTGAAAGAAGCAATCCGTTTGAATGATTCGATGATACCAGTAGGGTATGATTATGTGATTGTTTCACGTGTGAGAGCAACTAAAGCTTCCTACCAAGACATTGAAAAAAATCTTTTATACCTCGTGAGACAATTAAAAAAAGAGGCTAAAAAGTGAAATTTCTCTTAATTGCTGTTGTAAAATTTTACAGACTTTTTATTTCACCACTCCTAGGTCCAAACTGTCGTTTTCAACCGACATGTTCAGCTTATTCTTTAGAAGCCTTGGAGAAATATGGTGCTATTAAGGGTACGTACTTAAGTGTGAGGCGAATTTTGAAATGCCACCCATTTCATCCTGGTGGCTATGATCCTTTAAAATGAACATACAGGGGGAGTAATTTTGATTAAATCGAGTATTGGCTGGTTATTGGGCCAGATATTTACATTTACAAATCATTACGCTTTATCAATCATATTATTAACTATAATTGTGAAGTTTGTAATTTTACCATTAACTTTAGCTCAGATGAAGTCACAAAAAAGCATGTCGGAAGTTCAACCTAAGATTCAGGAGCTGCAAAAAAAATACAAAGATGATAAGGAAACACTTAATCAGAAGACACTTGAACTATATAAGGAACATAAGGTTAATCCCTTAGCCGGTTGTCTACCGCTGATTATTCAAATGCCTATCATATTCGCATTGTTTACCGTATTGAGAGAACCTACACAATATGTATTTGGCGGAAACGAGAGCTTAGCGCTCGAAGCCACAAGTCAAGTTTTCTTATGGATCAAGAATTTCGCAGAGCCGGATAAGTTATATGCGGTACTAAAATTCGAATGGGCTAAAAGTATTCCTGGTTTATTGCCGATGCTAGCATCCATTTTGACTTATTTCCAGTTTAAGACGATGGGAACTACGACACAGTCGGATAATGAAACTGCAAATCGTATGAATAAGAACATGCAAATGATGTTCCCTCTTATGATTTTGGTATTTGGTAACAGCATATCTGCAGGCGTTGCGCTTTATTGGGTTGTAAGTACAGCATTCCAAATGGTTCAACAAATTTTATTAAAGCCTAAAAGCACCAAGGAGGCGCAAATATAATGAGATCTTATGAAGTAGTAGCTAAAACAGTTGATGATGCCATTGAGCAAGCACTAGCGGCACTCAATACGACAATCGACGAAGTTGAAATTGAAATTTTCGAAGAGACGCAAAAGGGATTGTTAGGATTCTTAAAGGCGAAGGAAGTACGTGTCGTCGCTTCTTTGAAAGAGACAGTGATAGATAAGGCTGTCAGCTTTTTAAAGGATATGTTAGCTGGGATGGGTGTGGATGCCACATTTGATATTACAGAAACTCCTGAGAACCTTAATATTGATATCAAGGGCGATGATATGGCCATTGTTATCGGTAGACGTGGACAGACTTTGGACGCGCTTCAGTATTTAGTGAGCTTAGTAGTGAACAAGGGACGCGAAAATTACTTGAGAGTTGTTTTGGACACTGAGAATTATAGAAGTAAAAGAGAAGCATCGCTTATTAAGCTAGCCAATAAGCTCGCTTACAAGGCTAAGAAATACAAGAAAGAAATTGTGCTCGAACCGATGAATCCATACGAGCGCAGAATTATCCATGCTTCACTTCAAAGCAATAAGTTTGTAAGTACAAGAAGTGAAGGTGAGGAACCAAACAGAAAAGTGGTAATTTTCTTAAACAAGTAAGTGAAATAACGATTATAAACGAATTGTTTATTCCTAAACCCAGTATAATGCTGGGTTTTCGTTGTATAAAGATATAGTAGGAAAAGAGGTGGATTTTATGAGTCATATAGTATCTGCAATAGCGACATCCCCTGGTGAAAGCGCGATTGGAATTATCAGACTTAGCGGTGAAGGTGCCATTGAGCTTGTTTCTTCAATTTTTAGCACACCTTCTAAGAGAAAACTGACTTATTTTAATGAACGTACGATGGCTTATGGACATATCGTCAAGGATGAGATGATCCTTGATGAGGTGATGGTAGCCTATTTTAAAGGGCCAAGGTCGTATACAAAAGAGGACATGGTGGAGATATACACACATGGAAGCTATATCGCACTGAGAGAGGTGCAGAACCATCTGATTACCGTAGGAGCATCACCTGCAGAACCCGGAGAATTTACTAAGCGCGCCTTCTTGAATGGAAGAATCGACTTATCACAGGCTGAAGCGGTCATGGATCTGATAAGCTCTAAGACAAAAAAAGGATTTGAAGTGGCTATAGATCAGTTAGAAGGCAATTTATCTATCGTCCTCAATAAAAAGATTGAGGAACTGACCGATCTGATGGCACAAATAGAAGTGATCATTGATTATCCAGACGAGGATGTCGAAATCATCAGTAGGGAAAACATATTTAAAAGTCTCGGTGAAATGAAGAAAGACATCAATGAGCTTGCTACGACCTATGAATCAGGTAAAGTTATCAAGGATGGCCTTAATCTTGTTATCATAGGAAGACCCAATGTGGGCAAGTCCTCTCTGCTGAATGCCTTACTCAAGGAGAGCAGGGCTATTGTCACTCATATAGCAGGTACTACAAGAGATGTAATAGAAGAGGTGGCAAACATACGTGGTATTCCAGTAAGACTTGTCGATACGGCAGGTATTAGGGAAACCGATGATATGATTGAAAAAATGGGCGTTGAGAAAACTAAACAGTTCTTCAATAGGTCCGATATGGCGATTCTCGTATTGAACGCGTCTGAAGAACTGGCTATCGAAGATGAACAGATACTTGAAGTTGTTAAAGACAAGAAAGTAATCGTGCTGGTCAATAAAATAGATTTGGAAAGAAAATTGGATTTAGAGATGGTGAAAAGCCATTTGCCCGGTGCTAAGTTCGTTGAAGCCTCGATCATGAATGATGTAGGTCTAAATGAGCTTGAAGACGCGATTGAAAGTCATATCATCAGCGGTGAAGTAGCGATGAAATCTGGAAGGATACTTACAAACGCAAGACATTACGAAGCGGTTGTGAAGGCTGGAAACAGCATAAAGGCAGCAATGGAAACGATGGAAAGCGGAATGCCGCTTGATGTCATTGAAGTAGATCTTATCAACGCCTATAACGCGATAGGTGAAGTCGTAGGTAAGTCAGTAAACGAAGATGTGATCGCAAGAATATTTGAGAAATTCTGTTTAGGGAAGTGATGATATGTATACGTATGAAGCTGGAAATTATGATGTAATAGTAGTTGGTGCGGGTCATGCTGGTTGTGAAGCAGCACTTGCTCCAGCGCGAATGGGCGTCAATACGCTTGTGGTCGCTATGAATTTGGATAGTATCGCGATGATGCCTTGTAATCCATCGATAGGTGGAACAGGTAAAGGACATCTTGTAAGAGAAATTGATGCTTTGGGCGGACAAATGGGTCTAAACATAGACAAGACCATGATACAGGCAAAAATGCTGAATTTTGCAAAAGGTCCTGCGGTGCACTCCTTACGGGCACAGGCTGACAAATATTGGTATCACAGTGAAATGAAGAAAACACTTGAAAACCAGGAGAATCTTGCAGTGAAGCAAGCCGAGGTAATCGAGCTAATTATTGAAGATGAGACGATAAAGGGTGTTATTACAGCGACTGGCGCTATTTACCGCGCAAAAACTGTAGTTCTTGCGACAGGTACCTATTTGGATTCAAAAATATTCATCGGACCTGCCAACTTTGAAAGCGGTCCGAATGGACTTGCCACTTCACACAAGCTCTCTAAATACCTTAGAAGTATGGCTTTTGATATGCGTAGGTTTAAAACAGGAACACCTGCGAGAGTGAATAAGAACTCGCTTGATTTAAGCGCCATGAGTATTCAAGAAGGAGATGAAGTAATCATTCCTTTTTCATTCATGACAGATGCTATCGATATAGTGCAAGTTCCTTGTTATCTGGCATATACGAACGAGGCGACTCACGATATCATTAAGAATAACATCCATAAAAGTGCGATGTACTCAGGTGAGATTGAAGGTGTAGGACCGCGTTACTGTCCATCTATAGAAGATAAGGTTCAAAGATTCGCCGATAGAAATAGACATCAGCTATTCATCGAACCAGAAGGTCTTGAAACTGAGGAAATGTATGTGCAAGGTATGTCTTCGAGCTTACCGGAAGATGTTCAAATCCAATTTATGCAAAGTATTCAAGGAATGGAAAATTGTGAAATTATGAGACCTGCCCATGCGATTGAATACGATTGCATCAATCCACTGGAACTACTTCCCACACTGGAATCGAAGAAGATTAAAAACCTGTTTTCAGCGGGACAGTTCAATGGTTCGAGCGGTTATGAGGAAGCTGCCGCTCAAGGTCTGATTGCGGGTATCAACGCTGCGCTAGTTGTACAGGATAAGGAAGCATTCGTACTTGATCGTTCAGAAGGATATATAGGTGTCTTGATTGATGACCTGGTGACAAAAGGAACGAACGAACCATACCGGATGATGACGGGACGTTGCGAGTATAGATTACTTTTAAGACAAGATAACGCAGATGAGCGTCTTACAGAGAAGTCTTATCAGATAGGACTTGTAAATGAGCAGAGATATGAAAAATATTCTAAAAAAATGAAAATGATTGAACAGGAGCTTGAGAGGGTCAAGGCGACTAAAATACACGTACAGGAAATCAATAAACTATTTGAATCAATTGGTATCGCTGCAATCAGTCAGAGTATGACATTGGCTGAGTTATTGAAACGTCCTGAATTGACCTATGACATACTAAAACCGATAGACCTTGAGCGTCCCTTGATCAGTCCAGTTGTTTTTGAGCAATGTGAGATAAAATTCAAATATGAAGGTTATATCAAAAAGCAGCTTGATCAAGTGAAGAAGTTTAAATCGATGGAGAAGAAACTGCTGCCTGAGACAATCGACTATCAGCTGATAGAAGGCCTACGTAATGAAGCAAAGCAGAAGTTGAGCGAAATCAGACCGCATTCCATAGGTCAGGCATCTAGAATATCAGGTGTGACTCCTGCGGATATTTCTGTACTTTTGATTTTCATGGAGCAGAAAAGGAGACAGACAGGTGAATAATGATATTGTAAGTGCTTTTTCTTCTTTGAATATACATTTGACTCCTAGGCAAGTAAATCAATTTTCGACCTATAGAAAATTACTTCAGGAATGGAACAAAGTGATGAACTTGACCGCTGTAGATGATGATGAAGGAATCCTTTACAGGCACTTTGTCGACAGTTGTCAGATTGTCTTGGCAGGACAGATTGATAGCTCAAGTAGGATCATTGACATTGGAACGGGAGCTGGATTTCCAGGTCTTCCTTTAGCTATCATCACAGGTTGTGAAGCGACACTTGTAGATGCACTAAATAAAAGGATACAGTTTTTAAATACCGTTTGCAGCGAGGCTGAAATTGAGAATGTAAACTGCATACATGCTAGGGCAGAGGATATTGGAAAGGATCGTGACTATAGGGAGCAATATGATTTTGCTGTGGCCCGTGCGGTCGCCAATCTTACGGTTTTGATGGAATATACAGTTCCTTTCATAAAGGTTGGGGGAGCACTAATCGCCCACAAAGCGACACAGACCGATAGTGAAATTGAAGATGCCAAGGCTGCAATGGAGATTCTAGGATGTCGTCTAGAGAAAACTATCGTAATAGAGAGTGATGAGGATGTAGATAGAACCTTGATCATCATAAGAAAAATATCTGAAACACCACAAAAATACCCTAGAAAGTCCGGAATTCCTTTAAAAAGACCTTTAAAATAAAAAAAAAGCGCAAATAAAGCTCTGACCTTGTAATGAGGTCTTTTATTTTTACTTTAATTTGAGTAAACTGTTAGTAGGTGGTGAGAATATGGCTAAAGCAATAGCAATTTTTAATCAAAAAGGTGGTGTCGGTAAAACTACGACAAACATCAATCTTAGTGCATGTCTGGCGTCAATGGGTAAGAAAGTTTTAATTATCGATAACGATCCGCAAGGTAATTCGACAAGCGGATTAGGAATCAACAAAAATACTACAGTTTTTAATTTATATGATCTTCTACTCGGTGAAATATCCGCCCAAGAAGGAATTTTGAAGACTGGATTTAAGAATTTGGATATCATACCTTCCAATGTTCAATTGGCAGGCGCAGAAATTGAAATGATCGATATAGATAATCGCGAATTTAGGCTAAAAGTGATTATCGACGCATTGAGAGATCAATATGACTATATATTTATTGATTGTCCTCCTTCGCTTGGACTTCTGACAATCAACTCCTTGGTCGCTGTAGATAGTATTTTAGTGCCTATTCAATGTGAATATTATGCTTTGGAAGGTGTTTCTCAACTAATCAATACCTACAAGCTGATGAGAAAAGGGTTGAACAAAACCTTGCAGATAGAGGGTGTATTGATCAGTATGTATGATTCTCGTACTAATCTCTCCCAGCAAGTCGTAGATGAAGTCGAAAAGTATTTCCAAGGAAAAGTCTATAAGACAAGAATTCCGAGAAACATCAGATTAGCTGAGGCACCAAGCTACGGCATGCCGATTATGTATTATGATGAGAAATCGAAGGGTGCTGAGAGTTATATGGCACTCGCGAAGGAAATTATCGAAGGAGCAAATAATGGTTAAAAAAACCGGATTGGGCAAGGGATTAAGCGCACTGATACCCGATGATTTTGAAGAAAAAATTGATCAGTCTATCAAACGTCTGGAAATAGTCAATATTGATCTGATAAAACCAAATATCATGCAGCCAAGAACTACCTTTAATGAAGAGGAACTGAATTCACTTGCTACCAGTATCGAGCGTAACGGCGTTATTCAGCCGATCATTCTTAAAAAGAACGATGTAGGATATGAAATCATCGCAGGCGAACGAAGATGGAGAGCTTCAAGAATAGCTCAGCAAACTACAATTCCTGCAATCATCATGAATGATTCCGAAGAAAAAATGTATGAGATGTCTTTGATTGAAAACATGCAACGTGTCAATCTTAATCCCATCGAGGAAGGACAAGCCTACAAATCACTGATAGAAAGATATTCGATCACACAGCAGGAGGTTTCTGATATTATTGGTAAGAGTAGAACTTATATCACCAATATGATCAGATTGCTGCAACTTCAGGACGATGTGATTGAAAAAGTAGCTAACGGAGATATTAGCACCGGCCATGCGAGAGCTTTGATCACTCTCGATGGAGAAGCTCAAAAAATGTTTGCTCAGAAGATTATCATAGAGGGTTTGAGTGTTCGACAGCTTGAAAATATGATAAAGAAGTTCAATCAGCAAGTGTCTGAAAAACCGGAAAAACCAGCTAAAGACCCTTATATCGAGGCTACTGAGCGACGTTTTCAGGATTTGATTGGCACGAAAGTGATGATTCATCATGGAAAAAGTAAAGGTAAGATAGAAATTGAATACTATACCGAGGCTGATCTTGAAAGAATTATCGGCTTATTGGAATAATTAATGTTTCACGTGAAACATCCCTAAAAGTAGCACTACAAAGTGCTACTTTTTTATTGCAATAAGTTATATAATAAGATTATCTCTGGAGGTTAATATGAATATTACTATTGTTATAAATCCCACCGCAGGCAAGGGTCTGTCGATATTCAAAATTGATAGCATTGAAAATTTCATTATTGAGCATGGACATTCGGTAACTATTGTTAAAACAGAGTATGAAGGACATGCGAAAAATATTGTGGAGGAGTACATAGATTGTAGTGATATTATAGTCGTTGCAGGTGGTGACGGGACACTCAGAGAAGGTGTTCTAGGAATGATCGCACGTAAATCAAAAGTTCCGATGGGAATACTTCCTACCGGAACAGGTAATGACTTTGCAAGAACTTTAGGAATACCTCTTGATCTGAATGAAGCACTTGAAGTCCTGCTGAAGGGATCAAAAACAAAGGTGCACTTCGGAAAAGTTAATGAGGATATTTTTGTTAATGTAGTCAGTACAGGATTTGACGCTTCCATTGTAAATACACGCGAAAAAATTAAGCGATTTGTCAAAGGTCCTTTATCCTACCTGGTAAGTACGATAATCACACTTGTGAAGTATCAGGCCAAGGAATATGTGCTTATGATTGATGGCAAAAAGCATGTTGGTACGTATTTTTTGGTGGCTGCGGCAAATGGACGATACTACGGTGGAGGGATGAAAGTCGCGCCCAAAGCATCGCCCAAAAATAAGCAGCTGGATATTTGCCTTGTAAAAAAAATCGGGAAGTTAAAGCTGCTCTATCTATTGCCGACGATTTACTCAGGAAAACACATTGAGACCCCCTATGTGGAATATTTTTCTTGTGATACACTAAGCATTGAAATTATCGATGGAAGCGTTTTGATAAATATAGATGGCGAATTAAAATATGTTAATTTATTCAATATAAGTAAAAATTCAACGGATGAGTACTATTTTTTAACGTGATTTACACTTAATTTAAGCCGGTTTTACAAAGTTTTAGTGCTATGGATAGCACATCGGATTAAACGCTTTAAATCGCAACTGTGGAGGTTCTATGGATCACTTGACAATATTGAGCGACTCACAAGTCAGGGAAGCTTGGAAATTATTCACATCTAAAGGGATGATCAAGCGTGAAGTGCTGCGCGATAAGATAATGTATAGTTGGGCAAGAGCTAGACTGTCTGGTGTGGATTTTAATCAGAATGATATTTGCTTAACAAGGATTGACCACCCTATGGACAATCTGATGATTGACAATGAAATTGTAATGAAATTAAGAAAAGAAAATATATCCTGTCTGATCATTGATGAGCAGGGAGTTATCGTCACTTCGTATTTATGTGATACGACTTTGGGAAAGTTCGATAGAGGCTTGATTTTTGAGGAGAACAAACTTGGAACATGGTCTTACCATCTCGCTTGTCAAAGTGAAACTGTCGAAGAGGTTATCGGATGCGAACACTATCTGGAAACATATCATCAAATTGCAGATATGACACTTCCAGTCGCTGTCAGTGATAAAAAACTATATATGCTTTTTATGGTTGAGATGGTTGACTACACTAAGCATTTCAGTTTTCAATGTAAGGAAATTGGCGCATGCTGGCTTAATTCGATCCGCACTCTCAAAAGGGAGAATACATACGAGAACAGTGAGGTTGAAGGATTTAGTGAGCGAGCGGAGATGGTTATCGATTTGACTGGAAAAATCAAGTCGGTAAGCGGTAATCTTTTAAGTGAAAGAATAGTGGAGATGAATTGCCATCACCTATTCGAACATTTTTCTATGCAACCGGTCATGTCTGGTGCGAGTCAGATCATCTACATGGATCATGACTATGCAAAGCTGAAACTGATCTGCATGCCTATTGTTAGAAAGAAGCAAAATTTTTCAGTAGTCATTATGGGGATTGAAGCGGTAACGTCTATTCTCGGATTATATCAAGGATTTAAACCGATCTACTCTCTAAAAGATCTGGTTGGAGATTCCAAAGCGATACAGGAAGTGATAAGGAGAATAGAGAAACATGCATTAAGCGACCGTTCGCTACTGATTACAGGCGATAAGGGAACTGGAAAAAAGGTGGCGGCAAATTGTATCCATAGTCTGAGCAGTCGTTCCAACAAACCCTTTCTATGGATTGACTGCAGTAAGATACATCATGCTAGAGCTAAAAGCTTATTGTTTGGCAGTGAGGATGGAAAAGACATAGGGTTATTAGAAATGGCTTCTGGAGGAACCGTCTACCTCGATAGGGCGAATGAACTGCTTCAATCGGTACAGCTTAAGCTGTTCAAAGTAATCTCTAAGGATAAAAACATTAACGACTCCTTTATGAGTACAAGAATCATCATGGGAGTTACAATCAGTAAGGAATCGAACGATATGCCTTTGATCGACCAGCTTAGTGATCAGCTGAAACTTACTACAATTGAAATGCCACAGTTTAACAAAAGACAAACCGACTTCAATCAACTGGCAAAAAAATACCTTAGTGAAGTTGGAATTTCCGAACCTGTGATGGGAGAACAGTTGTCCCTGCTCAACATGTCTAACATCAGCGAAAACGCTCATGCCATTAGAAATATTCTAAACAAAGAAGTTGAAAAACAGGTGGCAAATCATAAAAGCACTCATCAAATCTCCTTGATGGCCCCGAAGATCGAACTTGATCTAGAAGATCAGCTCTTCAATTTGGATGAGATTGAGATGAAAACGATCATAAAGGCTCTGATTGCGACAGATTACAACATGTCAAGCGCTGCGAAATTGCTTGGTGTAGGTAGGACGACTCTTTATAGGAAAATTGACAAATACAATATCATGTTGGATGAAGTAAGATAGCGGCAACTGTGTTTCATTTTAGAACACACTTGCCGCTGTTTCGTTGTGGAACACACTGTAAGTGTTGCAATTGCTGTGTTCTTGAAGGCGGTGTTTCATAATAGAACACTTTTGAACGCCACGATCAGAATCAGGCACACGTGAATATGCCGATGTCCGCCATATTTGGACTTTTAGTTTTTAAATGAGGTAAGAAAAGCGGCTGTTAGGATAAAAAATCTGTTGTTTTATGTGTGTAAACACGTTTACAACATATGTTAATACTAGACTGTTAGCTATTTGTTAACTCAGTGAAACTATTAAAAAAAAGGTTTTAATAAGACTAAAAAAAGTTAAACTCAACGATCGAGAACACATGGTTAATTTACAGTCAGGTTTACACACAAGGAATCAGGATCAATATAATTGTGTAAATTCCTTTAAAGATTAACTGTAAACCATTGCTAGACAATTGAAAATAATATAAAATATTAACAGTTGGTTTACGTAGAAAGGGGCTAACATGTACAAAGTCAAACAAATCGCAGATATGTTAGGCGTAGAAACTGTCGTGATACATGAGAAACTGATAGTGCTGCGTGATTTACTAGAAGCTCATATAAGAAGAAAGAATGGTGTGATTTATCTTGATAACGAGGGATATCGATTACTGAGCCAGGAAATTCTTAAAAATGTGTCTGTAAACAATGAAGGGGAGACAGACAGGACCGAAAGCCTGATTGCTTCTGAAACAGTTCAATATGATGACATACGTACCGATGTGATGCAGATGATGGACAAAATCAGTTCCCTGAAGCAGGAAATCAATAAATGTGATATGCAGATAATACGTGAGGAAGAAGCTCTCAATCATTATGTGGAACAAATGAAAATCAATATGGAAAGGCTGAAGCAGTCGGAAGCTGACTATTTCATTAAACATTATGACTAGTAATTAGAATAGTTGTAAACTAGTTTACAGGAGGTGCTTATTGTATCGCGTAATTGAAGTGTCACAGATGCTAAATGTTAGCAAGGTGACAATATATAAGAAGATGAGCGCTCTGAAGGAAGAGATCAGACCTTTCGTTGTTAAGGAAAAGAACGTCACCTATTTGACTGAAGAAGCAGTTGCTTTGATAAGAGAACAGTTGAAGCAACATGGAGAACAGGCTCAAGGGGAGAATCTTTCTTCTGACTATTTGGAGCTGAAAGAGAAGTTTGAAGTATTAAAGGGCGAAGTCGAGGAAGCAAACAGTAATTTGGAGTTTGAGAAGCAAGGTCATCTAAACAATCTGTTGTTGATGTATGATTATTTGCAAACGGTTAAGAAAAACAAGGAAGATCGTCTAAAATCGCTGCGAAATGCGGTTGAGAATATACGCTTAACACTAAATGATATCGATAAGCAAATTGAACTGTTTGATGAATTGAATCAGCAAAGTTCTTAATTCAGGAGGGAATACTGTGGCTAACAAGTTAAAGATTTTTGAAAAGCTAGGATTGATGGAAAAGAAACAACCCGAAGATATCTTGGAAGGATCCGACTTAAAAAAGAAAGATGAGCTTGAAGGTGAAGTTCAGTCATCAGAGGTACTATCTAAAGATAAAGTAAACTCAGTGCTATCATCTGAAGAATCGGTTAAATCGTTATCGTCTGAATTGAAACAAGACAATAAAAGCCAATCCATGACAAAAGAACCTAGCAAGGAAGAAGTCGAAAAGAAACTGGATGCGATGATTGAATCATACGAAAAGAATAAATTATTGAGTATTGAAGATATCTATAAGAAGGCATCTCTTGTCACAGATGTGAAAGCGACGGTGTTCATGGTGGATGTTTATGGAAAAGCTTTACCTGAAAATCTTCCACTGGATATAAAAAGAGAATCAGTACTTAATATCATGAAGGCTTCTGATATCAAAATAGACGATTTGCTAAGTGATGCTTATAAAAGAATAGATGCTCTCAACAACGTGCTTGAAAGTGTTGTTCAAACGACTGAAGACTTAAAGGAAAAGAACAGCGCATCCATCAGAGATCTTGAAAAAAGGATTGAAGAACTAAAAAGGACTGTCGTTGAAAGAGAAAAATTCCAAGAAACTCAAAATACGATGATCGGTTATGAAATTCAAAGAATCATCAACATCGTTGACTTTGTTAAGCCCAAGTAACTGGTTAAGGATGTGATGAAGTGAGTCAATATAGGATAACAACACGGGGAAAGATAGTCATTGGATTATTGATTGTGATGCTCTTTATAGGTTCATATCTCCTTATCGGCAAGTTCATAGGTGCAGGCAAGGGGAATGTAGAGTCAAATGATAATCCTCCTATTGACACACAAGCTGATTTAGTTGAGCAAAGTACGACTGTTCAGACTCAAGCCCCTCAAATTGAAACGACTCGTGAGGAGTCTGTGCAAACACAGACGACGACTGAGCAGACACAGGAAACGACAGCGCAGACACAAGAAGCGACTGAGCAAAGCGACACGGTTGAAACCACAACGGCCAAGGATGCACAGTCCTCTCTCCATAATGATGAGATTCAACTGTATAAGGCGGCGCTCGAGGTCTATTTCAAACCAAACGAAACAGAACTTACAGAGAGTATCACCGAGCTGCTGGATGATTTCATCTTCATCGCCAAGGATCATCCTGAGTTACCGATTAGAATCGTAGGACACACCTTGAATAAGGATGTGAATTCAGGAGTTGCAGAGCAAAGGGCCAACACGATCGCCGCCTATCTAGTCAGTAAGGGCGTGGCACAGGAGGCAATTCACATTACCTATCAGATTGATTCAAAATCCGATTATTCAGAGGATGAATTCAAAAGGCTGATAAGGGCGGATGTGTTTTTCGAAAACTTCAGACCGGGTAAATAACAAACCTCCTTACTCTTAGGAGGTTGTGTTTTTAATGATTGTAAATTAGTTTACAGGAGATTTACACATGAATTACGATGAATATTTTATGAATGAGGCTCTGATTGAAGCTTCTAAGGCCTATGAGCTCGACGAGGTTCCTATCGGTTGTGTCATTGTGAGGGAAGGTAAGATAATCGCAAGGGCGCATAATATGAAAGAGTCGTTTAAACGAGCATCCGCTCACGCGGAGATGCTGGCGATAGATGGGGCGTCTGACTTTTTAGGAGGTTGGAGATTGACAGGATGTGAGCTCTATGTTACAATTGAGCCCTGCGCGATGTGTGCAGGACTGATCTATCAATCCCGCATTAAACGAGTCATCTTCGGTTCCTATGATCCAAAAGGTGGAGCGTGCGGTGGAGTGATGAATGTTTTAACAGTACCTGAAATTAACCATCGTGTTGAAATCACAGATGGAGTTTTAGAAAACGAATGCAAAGAGATTATGCAATCTTTTTTTAAAAGAAAACGGTAATCTTTATAAAATTCGAAATAGTGTCTATTCCAGGACGTTTTGGGTCTTGCGCAATGGTCATCTGTGAATCCGCCAGGTCCTGACGGAAGCAACGGTAAGCGGTAATGAACATGTGCCGCGAGGGTGCCTGAGATTGTCCTGGGATAGACACTGTTTCGAAGTAAGTGCAGCTAAGCTGCACTTTTTTTATTTAAACTTGTAAGTTTTATGAGATAATAGTAGCGTGAAGATAAACCAACTGGAGTAAAGAGGAATATGATGGAATATAAAGCTTTATATCGTAGATTCAGACCGCTTACCTTTGGAGATGTAATCGGTCAGCAAATGATTACGCAGACGCTGATCAATCAGATCGCTCATGAAAGTATCGGGCATGCCTATCTGTTTACGGGTTCGCGTGGAACAGGTAAGACGACAACTTCAAAGATTCTCTCAAGAGTAGTCAACTGCTTGAATCCTGTCGACCATAATCCTTGTAATCAGTGTGAAGTATGCAGGAGCATTTTGAATGATTCCAATATGGATGTCGTGGAGATGGATGCCGCATCAAACAACGGTGTCGACGATATTCGCGAGCTGAGAGAAAATATAAAGTTCCCGCCTAGTTCAAGCCGCTATAAGGTCATGATCATCGATGAGGTGCACATGCTTTCAAAAGGAGCCTTCAACGCACTTCTTAAGACGCTTGAAGAGCCTCCTGAATACATGATATTCATCCTGGCGACAACAGAACCCCATAAGGTTCCTGCAACGATTACCAGCAGGTGCCAGAGGTTTGAGTTCAAAAGGATCGACGCCTCCGCTATGAGGGAGTACATGCACACCCTATGCACCACTTTAGAGGTGAAGGTGGATGACGATGCGCTCAAACTGATTGTCAGATTATCTGAAGGCGCGATGCGTGATGCGCTTAGTCTTTTAGAACAATGCCTGTCGTTTGCAGGTGAAGTTTTGACCTATGAGATTGCTGCAAGTGTTTTAGGACGTTCGAATGATGATGACCTGACCATTCTGTCAGAGGCCATCATTAGGGGAGATGTTTCTGAGATGATCAGGTTATCCCGTATTCAATATGACAGAGGAAAGGACGTCTCTGTTCTTATAGGAGATTTGATCGAATTATTCAGATCAGGTATGCTCTTTTCCACTATGGGAGACGACCATCTGATGGATCTTCCTCAAAGTGAACTTGTTTGGATTGAAAGACTTACCTCTCAACATGGTGTGAAGGAATGGATCAGGGTCCTAGAAGCGCTTATGGTCGCCGATCAGAAGGTAAGATACGCGTCACATCCCTGGATAGCTTTTGAGCTGGCGCTTGCCAAGCTGACTGCTGTTGGTGAAGAGGATTCGATCGCCGGTCTGATAAAGAGGATCGAGAACCTTGAGCGGAATGGTGTCCAGGCAATCCATCAACCGGTGAGGGATAATCAGAGAACCGTTCAACAAGCGAAGGTTGTTGAAGTAAGCCATGACAAGGCCGTCCCAAGACAGGCGGATCATGGCGCTGCCGAGACAGAAGCTGAAGTCTTTGATCCAGGTGACTTGACACTCCTTGTCATTAAGGAAAACTGGGACAAGTATATGTCTTCAGTGAAGGAAAGACTGGTCTCAACCTATGCGCTGATGAAAGAAGTAAAACCAGTCTCTTTCAAAAACGGCAAATTGCAGTTACAATTGAATGAGGCGTTAAAAATATTGAAGCCGGCGATAGAGAACGAGGACAACATGTTTCATATCTGTGAGGCATTCAAACATACGTTCGGATCGTTGCCGAAAATAGAAATCATCGATTATGCACTCGAGGATACGCGTGCAGATGAGGTAAAGTCGTTCTTTAAAAATTTGGTTGATGATGACCATGTGATTATTAAGTAAAATAGGAGGCAAGCAATGTCAAAAGGAAAATTCAAAGGTGCGCCAGGCGGAATGGGAAACATGGGCGGCATGATGAAGCAAGTACAAAAAATGCAAAGGGATATGGAAAAGGCTCAAAAGGAACTTGAAGAGACAATCTATGAGTCGACTGCCGGCGGTGGTGCCGTTAAGATCGTCTTGAACGGAAAAAAAGAAATCCAATCACTAGAGTTGTCAGAAGCCGTAGTGGATCCGGATGATATAGAAATGTTGCAGGATCTGATCATCGTTGCTCTCAATGACGCGATGAAGCAAGTAGACGAACAATCGGAAAAAGTGATGGGTAAGATGACAGGTGGCATGAACATTCCTGGCTTATTCTAGGGGATCCATATGCAATCATTCATTGCACCTATAGAGCGGTTGGTCGAGGAGTTCGCAAAACTTCCAGGCATAGGACGAAAAACCGCTCAAAGATTGGCCTTTCACATGCTTGATAGACGTGAAGAGGATGTAAGAAGATTTGCCCAGGCGATGGTGGATGCGAAAAAACAAGTCCATTATTGCAGTGTTTGCGGAAATTTTACAGACGTGGACCCTTGCTCCATCTGCAGCAGCGCTACTAGAAAACATGATAGCATCTGCGTTGTAGAGGATCCAAAAGATGTTTTTGTAATGGAAAGAACCAAGGAATTCTCGGGACTATACCATGTTCTTCATGGTGCCATTTCTCCTCTTGAAGGAGTCGGACCCGATGATATCAGGGTCAAGGAGCTTATCAAAAGACTGACCGACGTGGAAGAAGTGATTCTATGTACCAACCCTACCATCGAAGGTGAAGCTACCGCAATGTACATCTCTAAGCTGATTAAACCCCTTGGAATAAAAGTGACTAGAATAGCACACGGCGTTCCTGTCGGAGGTGATATCGAATATGCTGATGAAATCACATTATCGAAGGCACTTGAAGGTAGAAGGGAACTATAACATAAAAGCAAGCCAGTGACCGGTAAAGGGTGATTGGCTTTTTTTATTGCACTAATCGTCTTGAATCTTGTGCCGATAAAGTATACGATTATAATGCGAGGGGAGTGAATGAGTTGATTGATAAAAAAGTTGAGATTAATGAAATAAAACGAATTCTTGCATATGAGGAAAAACTGATCAAAAATAATCCACAATCTGTGGAAAACCCTGTGGGTATCGACCTTAAAACTGTGAATAAAATGGACGAAAGCAAATATCTAAAGGTTCTACAGTCTGCATTCGAAGGTTCTTTCAGGCAGTATCTCATGAACCCTGTGGACAGCAAGGAAAGACTCAAAGGCATCGTTTTCGATTACTTGGACATCCATTCCTTCAGTCAGATCAAAAGACTTCCGCTGCGACAACTGGAAAGAACGGCAAAAAAAAATCTATTTAAAAGAGAAGTATTCACATTCTTTGAAGGAGCTGTTTTCGGATTAGGCGGCATAGGCTCCGCCGCTGCAGAAATTCCACTTTTGATGAGGCAGATGTACAATCAAGTCGAGCAGATCGCAATCACATTCGGTATGGATCCGTTTCAGTATGTCGAGAGGGTCTATATCGTTAAAGTGATCATGCTGTCGATGTGCAATAGTCAAAAAGAGAAAAGAGAGCTTGTCAACGAGCTGCATGCGATAGAGATACTCATCAAATCAGGAAAAACCACTAAGATTTACGAGCAGTCCTCCTATCATTACGATTGGCTAGCGAGTCAAGCCTCAATCGGGACAAGCAAGGCTATTCTATCGGCAAAGCTCATCCAGTCGATTCCAGTACTTGGGATGGGAATGGGGGCGGTTTCGAATTTGACGCTAATGAGTAGGATCTCACAAGTGGCCCTTAATTGCTACAAGCGTAGGTTTCTTGAAAGAAAATGGCACTATAACAAGCTATAGACCATTTAAAAGAAGTACTTCAACAGGATCAGCCAATGGATATGGTTGATCTTTTTTTATTTGTTTATTTATGTGTTTGAGTGAATATCTGTGGATTATAGGGTATCATGTAACAGTAAGCTATAAAATAGAGAGGTGATAGGATGAACGTACAATTAAAGAATTCAAATGAGGCACTTAAATCGGATGGTTACGGTCTTTTGCTGTTTAAGGACTTTGACAGATCGCTTGTTCCTGAACCGGTAAATCAGATTCTTGAGGAACTATTGAAAAAGGAAGCTTTTTCACTGAATAGCGGTAAGGTAAAGGTGATCTACAGCGGTACAACGCCTTATATCGTGGTTGGACTTGGAGACAAGATCGAGGATTTGGACTTAAACGACATAAGACTTGCGACTGACAAGCTGATGAAGGCTGCGAACGAGGAAAAGGTCGCCAATCTATCTGTGAGGATTCAACGAAGCCATATAGAGAGAGCGTATGCATTTAGAGCATTTGCAGAGATCGCTCAGAGCAATACCTACCAATTCGATTCCTTCAAGTCGAAAAAAACGCAACAGACACTGGTATCCGTGACAATTGTTGAAGAGGAAATCAACGATGCGCTTATCGAAGTCATTAGCGAAGGAATCCTACTTGGTGAAGGTGTCAATGTCGCTAAAAAACTTGTGGACGAGCCTTCGAATGTGATCAACCCTGAAACACTGGCAAAGTATGCCAAGCAGTTTGGTAAGGAATTTGGATTTGAAGTGGATGTGTTTAAAGAAGAAAAAATTGAAAAATTGGGAATGCACGCCTATATGGCGGTTGCCAGAGGATCGAGTAATGAACCCCATTTTATCGTGATGCGATATGTAGGAGATAAGAGTTCAAAGGATATTCTGGGATTTGTCGGTAAAGGCTTAACCTATGACACCGGTGGATATTCGATCAAAACAGCGACTGGAATGGAAACCATGAAAACAGACATGGGTGGAGCGGCTGCCGTCATCGGAGCAATGGTTTCGATCGCAAAAGCAAAATTGCCTGTAAATGTGACCGCTGTCGTGGCCGCTTGTGAAAATTCGATTTCAGGAGATTCCTACAAGCCAGGCGACATCCTCAAAACAATGGGCGGAAAAACCATCTACATAGGAAACACCGATGCAGAGGGCCGACTGACGCTAGTCGATGCGATAACCTATATCGTTAGAGAAGAAAAGGTGTCCTGTGTTGTGGATATGGCAACGCTAACAGGTGCGGCGCTCGCGGCGCTTGGCACAGTCGCTGCAGTAACGGTGACGAATGATGACAATTTCCACCGCAGTTACGAAGAGGCTTCAAGGCTTGCCGGAGAAAATATCTGGAGAATGCCTACCTTCAAGGAATACGATGAGCAGATCAAGCATCATGAGGCGGATCTTACCAATATGGGTGGACAACCCGGCAGCATAACTGCAGCGCTTGTCCTCAGAGAATTCGTAGAAGGAAAACCATGGGTGCATGTTGATATCGCAGGGGTGGCGCATTATAAGAAGCCCCAGGGCTATTATGCAAAAGGTGCTTCAGGATACGGCGTGAAAAGCCTTTACGAGCTGGCAAAGCATAGAATCTGATACCTTTTAGTAGATAATCAAAAAAAAAGGAAGCCACGATGATGTCATCGTGGCTTCCTGTGTGTATGTTGCTTGATTTGTGGATAAACCGGTCAAGTTTACAAACTGTCCACAGAGAAAACGACGGATTCGATTTCGATGCTGTATTCCTTTTCGAGTTTGATCAGTTCATCTGTCAAATCCTTCGTAGTTTCATTGATTCGTCTTAGTACGGGCTTTCGCGGCATGTTCTCGTTTACAGCATCGACTACGGCGATCACGCCGTTGGTGAGTTTGACGATGGTGCCCACAGGATAGGGCATGATCTTGTCGATAAACTTCTTTGTCAGCTTATAATCCAACTTGTCGACAGCGGCACCCATCAGATAATCGATGGCATTGTGCGCTGGAACCGCATTTGAGTAAGGCCTGTCTGAAGTCATCGCGTCATAGATGTCGGTTATGGCGACATATCTAGGCAAACGGTGGATTTCATCCCCGCTGATCTTGTTGGGGTAGCCGCTACCGTCGAGTCTTTCATGATGCTGCAAGGTGATTACCTTGATAAAGGAATTAGCAAAGACTTGATTCTTGATGAACTCGTATCCAAGTTGCGGATGTTCTTTGATCTTTACAAACTCCTGCAAGTCCAATTTTCCGTTTTTCATGAAGATCGTCTCATCCAGGTATGCCATACCGATATCATGGAAAATCGCACCGATAAGCAGGTTTCTCAAATCCTGTGGATTTAGTCCGGAGAATTTGCCTAGTATGTAGGACAAGACTGCGACATAGACGCTGTGCTCGTAGGAATAGGTTTCGCGCGATTTGATATCGATGAAATCGATATAGTTTTTTGGTCGGCCGGCAATCTCGTATTCAAGGTCGTCGATCAACTTAAGAAGGTCGTCGATCAGGTTCATGGAAAGCTTTACAGAGGACTTACCCACCTGTCTCGCACGTAGCGAGTCGAACAGTGACTTCAACTTATGGGTCAGCTCATACTTTATCGACTGTGGGATAAGCGGTTCTATTATGGTTTGAGAGTATTTATCATTGATGTATACAGACGAAATCCCGTTTTGCTTGACGCGAGTGCAAAGATTATCCGTCAAGATAGCCCCCTTCTTTATAAGGATACTTCCTTTAACGTCATACACGTCTTCTGCAAGATAAAAATTCTGACTGATTTCGATGGGGATTAATCTCATAGTTGCACCTCTGCTATCATGGAATGTTATTTAATGATACCCCAAAATAATGCATAGTCCCATACTATTTTGGAGTTTTTTTTTAGAGGGGTGTTCATAAGCGGATTATCTCTATATAATGGAAGCAGCATAACCCATAGGTTGATGGGATTACCTGAAAGGAACTGAGTATGCAAACTGTAAAATTTGTTGCCATTAGCACATTTGGCTTAGAGAAACTGGTTAAGAATGAAATTGTAAGAATGGGATATGATATCACGTCGGTTGAAAACGGGTCGATCGCATTTGACGCCCCTCTTACGGCGATTGCAAAACTGAATTTAAACTTACGATGCGCGGAGCGTCTGTTTTTAGAGGTCGGTAAGTTCAAGGCATTGACTTTTGAAGAACTGTTTCAAGGAATAAAAGGAATCAGTTGGGAAAACTACATTCCAGGCGACGGTGCCTTCCCGGTGAATGCCAAATCGTACAAATCCAAGCTCTTCAGCCTATCAGACATACAGGCCATCTCCAAGAAGGCTATTGTTGAAAAATTGAAAGAGGAATATGGTTTTGCCTGGTTCAGGGAGACAGGTGCGGAGGTTTCTGTGCATGTCAATTTTTTAAACGATGTCGCCCAAGTATTGCTTGATACCTCAGGTTCGGGTCTTCACAGGCGTGGATACCGTAAAAAAGGAAATGAAGCTCCTTTGAAGGAGACGCTTGCAGCCGGGCTTGTTTTACTGTCCAACTGGTATGGTGACACGCCGCTGATCGATCCGATGTGCGGAACAGGCACCATACTCATCGAGGCTGCGATGTTCAAAAGAAATATCGCACCTGGTCTGAGCAGAAAATTTGCAAGTGAGGAATGGGATTTCATTCCTGACAACTGCTACAAGGACGCTAGAAAAGCGGCTTACGAGGCGATCAACTACGATCTTGATTTAACGATCAAGGGATACGATATCAGCGAAAAAACGATAGAGATCGCTAGAGAAAACGCCGAACTTGCAGGTGTGGACGATTGCATCACTTTTGAAGTTCAGGACATAAGGAACTGGACGCCTAAAGAAGAGGACGATTATGCGAGAATCATCTGTAATCCTCCTTATGGTGAAAGACTTGAGGATGAGGCCAAAGCATTTGCCCTTTATGAGGTAATGGGCAAAATAATACATGAGCAAGCCACATGGTCGTCGTTCATCCTGACGTCACATGAAAAATTTGAAGAAGCCTATCAAAAACAGGCGACAAGGAATAGAAAACTTTATAACGGAAAAATCAAATGTTATTATTATCAGTATTTAGGACCGAAACCACCAAGAATGGAGAGATGATGTGGATAGAACAAAATTGACCGCTCGTCTTTTTGAGGTGGGATTGCTGTTTCTTATCATCCTGTTCGTATTTTTCTTACCGAATATGATCACCGCTCTAAAGGTGAATTTCTTTTCGACCCTGCTCGACATTGATAGGGTGTCAGTCATCGTGATGCCTGACAAGCTGCAGTCGGATGTCTATGTAGCTAATGAAACGGTAGTCGTAGGTGGAGACAACCAGTTGATGGGCTATGACAAGGAAGGGAAAATGATATGGCACAGAGAGCTTCGAGGAACAGATACGCAGCTCAGGTCAAATTCACAGTATCTACTGATCGCTGAAAAGACTAGAGGCGAGGTCGTCCTAGTCGATTCGGAAAATGTCGTCGTCGCATCTGTCAGAGATCTAGGAAGACTTGAACTCATCAGTTTTTCAGAAGATTCAAGAGTCGCAGTGAAGCTTGCAGGGGAGAACAGAATCCTACTGCTTGATGATTCGCTAGCCATCACAGGATCCATCGACATTGGAGAAGGTGAAATCATCGATCTTCAATTACCGAGTGTGGAAGAAGTTGTCATGCTATCGGTTGTAGATTTAAATGACAACCGTTTTGAGAGCCATGTCCTTCAATTTGACATGTATGGACGACCGCTGGGGATAAGCGACTGCCAAGGACAACTGATCTACAGCATGCACATGTCCGACTATCAAGTCATCGTGACGGATAAGAGCATGATGAGCTTCAATAAGGAAGCCCAGCTTGTAGCGGAGATAGGGAGTCCGGGAATCGTGAACAATTCGGTGTCCTATAAGAACAGGTTGTATACGAGCATGATTTCCACCCTAGAGGATGGGAGCGAAGAGACAAAGCTCATGATCTATTCAGATGACCTGTCAAGTTATGAGGAGATGGACTTGCCAATCGGTGCGGACGGTCTTCTTGTGAATGATCGGTTCATCGCAGTCTATGTGGATGGACTGGTGACTCTGTATGACCATAGCTTAAAACAGGTAGGTAAGATCAACACACAGCTGACGATTTCAAATATTCAGTGGCTTGATCAAATGACACTCGTTGTCAATGATAGCGCAGAAATACTTATTTATGAAATTCACTAGTAAAGGGGAGAACAGATGAATTATTTAGATATGGCAATAGTCATATTCATGCTCTATATCGTGATTATGGGATATATCCATGGTTTTGTGAGAAGTCTATTCAATTTACTAGGCTATGTCGTTGCTGCCATCGCTACCCATTACTATTACCAGATAGTCAAGAAAATGTTGGTCGATCTGACAACACTTGATGACAAGTTGACCGAGTTTGTGAAGAATCGTCTTCAGGAGATGGGAGCGCAATCCGCTCAGTCGACAGTGACGGTTTCTGATCTGAACGCGATGAACCAGCTACCGCTACCCGCTGAGATCAAGGAAGAGATTCAATCCGTTTTAACAAATACGGCGACGTCTGTCTCGTCCAACATAGCGACGGTGGTTTCAGATCTTGTCATGTCCTTTATCGCGATTGTCGGTTTGTTCGTCATCATTCTGCTTGTAGTCAAGATCGTTGCGGCGATTTTCGATGTCATTTCCAAGTTACCGGTGCTGAACACCTTCAACAAAGCCGGTGGAGTCCTATTTGGATTACTCAAGGGATATATCATATTATCGCTCATCTTTGTTATCGCAATTTCATTCCTATCCTTAGGAGCACACCCTCAAGTGGAGTCGCTTTTGGATACGTCGGTAATCGCACCGGTCTTTATCAACTATAATATACTGCTTATGTGGTTTAGTCAGTTCTCTTAATACATGGAGGTGCTAAATGAAAAAGCAATGTGATCAAAGCAAGAAGGAAGTGGATTCATTCGAGTGTTCTAATTATTACATTGATCCATATAGGGAGACTACCTCCGAATTGAACGAAGTCTTTCCCTCCAAGCAGGCCAGTCATCTAGATATGCTCCTGATTGTCAAGGACGATGGAATCGGAACCACAGGAGCAGCGCTATCGGGCACACTTGTCATCAATTTCTTCAAGTCGTTGGCAGAAAAGGAGCCCTACCCCAAGGTCATCATCTTCATGAACAGGGGCATTCTCCTAACGATCGAGGATTCAAGCTGTCTGAGTTCGTTGAGAGAGCTGGAATCTAAGGGTGTGCTGATTCTGTCTAATTTCACTTGTCTTGATTACCATAAAGTGATGGATAAGCTTGCAGTCGGTGGTGTGACCAATATGTATAACATTGTTGAATTGATGAAATTAAGTAAAAATACCATTACATTATAATAAGGGGTGATCAAATGCCTTTGCAATTATTAAAAGATGATATTGTGGAAACAAAAAAACCGCATCCATGCGGAAGCTATCAGTTTAAGCTGACAAGAACGGGCATGGATTTTAGGATGCAGTGCATGACCTGTAAGAAGGAAATCTGGATCGAGAGACCTAAGCTTGAGAAAAGGATAAAGAAGATCATAAGAAACGGCGTAGAAGTGCCGAAACAAGAAAAAACGATGGGCGATTGAACGCTCATCGTTTTATTTATGATATAAGGCATGCATCACTTGGCTCCGCTTGATTCCAAGCTCATGGCTGATGTCGTTGATCGAGAGCGAGGTAAGTTCCCTTAATGAATGGATGATCTTTTCACGTTGCCTGTCAAACGTTGCCTGCTGCAAAATCTCAAGCGTCACGTCGTAATCATCCAGGAGCTGGTTGATCAGTTCGCGCGCCTCAATCAAATTAGGGTAGCGCTTGGGTATGACGGTCTCGTGTTTCAGGTACTCACGGTGCTGCCTATGATGGCTTTTCTCAAATTCACTGATCGCCTCTTCATCTGTAAGTCCATACAGTGAGAAAATCATGTGTTTGTCGATCAGCTGGCTTTCTCCGTCAGCGATATATTCACCATAACTGCTCCACTGGTACTGATCCAACCGGTTCACCAGGTGGAGTTCAATCGGCTGCAGGTGGACATGTGCGATACAGTCTAGTGTATCGGCGACATCCATCAGACATTCGCTTTGATACCTGTCCTTGAAAAAAGAACCCTGTTTGCCATATTTCTTATGCATGAACGAGGCGTAGCTTACATTTAAACTTTTCATGATTGTCGAGAGTTGACTTTTATGTTCATGAATCACCAAATGATAGGCCTTATCCATCAGGCAGTAAGCGAGGATCTTGAACTGGTATTTGACTCGCTTCTCATAGAGTCTCTCCAAAAAGAAGTAGCGGTCCTCGTTGTCGCCAAACAGCAGTTCCTCCGGATTTGATTCGACAAGTATATGGTACATTCCCGTATCGCTTCTTGCTCTAGCAACTCTTGGCACATCTTCACCCCCTTCTGTCTTATTAATTTCCCTAATGATGGGGTGATAAACATTTAATTTAGGGGACGGAACATCATTTTTAAAAATGATGAAAACAAGACTTGTCAGGTCATATAAAAGGTGCTATAATCGTTAGTTGTACCTATAAAGGTATTACTCTCTGCCTTGACAAGGGTCAGGGCCTAATAGTCCATAGGGAGGTGTTAAAAATGAGAAAGTATGAAACTATATTCGTACTCAAACCTAATTTGGAAGAAGCGGCACGTAATGCGTTGATCGAAAAATTCGTCGGAATCATCAATAATGATGGTGAAGTCGTTAAGGTTGATGAGTGGGGTAACAGACGTCTTGCTTATGAAATCCAAAAACTACGTGAAGGTTATTACGTATTTGTTGACTTCAAAGCAAACACTAGCTTACCACTTGAACTTGAGCGTAACTACAAAATTGCTGACGACGTAATCAGATTTATCGTAATCAACAGAGAAGAGAAATAAGCGGAGGTTTCTTGTGAATAGTGTTGCATTGATCGGTAGGCTAACTAAAGATCCGGAACTTCGTTTCATATCAGGTTCAGGTATGGCTGTTGCCCAGTTTACTTTAGCGGTAGATAAGAACCTGTCAAGAGATAAGAAGCAACAGTTTGAACAGCAAGGAAAACCTACTGCGGACTTTATTAGAATCGTAGTTTGGGGCAAACAAGCTGAGAACTGTGCGAACTACTTGGAAAAAGGAAGACGTGTTGCAATTCAAGGTTCGATTCAAGTATCTAGTTACAAATCCAATTCGGGTGAGACAAGATACACGACGGATGTTGTTGCAAGTAACGTTGAGTTCATCGATTGGGGCGACAAAAAACCTCAAGGTGCTTCACAACAACAACAAAAACCAGCAGGTAATTTCCAAGCTTTTGATGATGATTTCGCCAATGATTTCAAGGCGATTGAAGATGATGATGATATTCCATTCTAGGAAGGAGGTCTTTTAAATGGCTTTTAAGAGACGTAGAAGAAAAAAAGTATGTCATTTCTGCCAGGACAAAATCGATTTCATCGATTACAAAGATACTGGTAAGTTAAATAGATACTTAACAGACAGAGGTAAAGTTTTGCCAAGACGTGTTACTGGTACTTGCGCTAAACACCAAAGAGCATTGACTGTTGCAATCAAACGTGCAAGAATCGTTGCTTTATTACCTTTCGTAAAAGAATAGTGTGAACAAAAGGAGAGTAAGCGATTACTTTCCTTTTATTTTTATATAGGCCTAAAGTATGGATTTAAGTTGTACACCGCTGAGCATAAAGTTATAATAGAACTGAAGCCGTTAAGGAGACTAATTTGGATAAAAAACTTAAAGTTCAGTCAGCAGTGCTCGATATGACGATTCTAGTCATTACCCTAGGCACTTTTTCATTTATTACCATACAATATAATATCTTGGCATTATTGACGATTGTTTTTCCGCTTGCATTCGGACTATACGCCTATAAACACGACATCCGATTCAGCATTTTGAGTATTTTTATCGTCAGCCTGGTTTTGGCTTTACTGCCTGACTGGATGTGGCTAAACATACTGCTGATCGCTGGTCCCATAGGTGTTGTAATAGGCTATGTGACAAAGAGAAAGCTTAACCATGGAAAATCGACGATGATCATCGTCGGTTCATCGATTGCGCTTTCTGCCATCTGGTATTTTGTGATAAGTGAGTTCGTTTTACAAATGGACTTGCTTACGTTAGTTAAAGAGTATGTTATGGCCATGCCTGTGCCACCGGAACTGCTTGAAAGTTTTTCCGAGGCGCAGACAGACACCTTTATGAATATTGAATTAGAAGCGAAACAGCTCTTGCTTATGGTATTGCCTTCGCTTGTACTTGGAGCGATGGCTCTTTACAGTCTGCTGAATTTTGTGCTTCTTGATTATGTCCTCAATAAGCTTAGAAAAGAGACAAACGCCCTGCCGCCCCTCTATGAGATGCGTCTGCCGGACAATATCATCATGGGGACCACTATCGTATTGGTCTTAACGCTCATTGCAGCCCAGGTGATAAGCGTAGACAGCCTGAGCCTTATGGTCAATGTCATGTATATCGTCATGTTGACATTCACAATGCAGGGACTAGCTGTACTTTCGTTCTACTTGAAGAAGCTAAAGCTTGTAGGTATCATCCAGTTGCCGATTTTGATCATCGGACTGGTTATCTTTCAATTTGTCGGACTTAGTCTGATGGGATGGCTTGACGCTATCTTTGACCTAAGGCAACTAAAGAAAAAAAACGTAGGTGGCGTATGAACAGGCAGAATCTAAATTCCATAACTACCAATCGAATTGCGTTTCCGGTGGTCGTGCAGCTGATCATCATCGGTGTGTTTTTGCAGAGTAATCGTCTGATAGCCCTGATGATCGCCTTGTTGACGATTGTCATGATCTACTTGAACTGGTTAAGCGAGCACAGAAGGCGCAGAGAGCTTGTGGAATATATCGAGAAAATTACAAGTGATGTCGACGAGACTGCTAGATATGCGATACTTGATCTGCCTATTCCCATGCTTGTGACAGAAACCTCAGGTGAAATCATCTGGTACAACAACCTGATGAGTTCTGTGATTGAGGGTAAGGAAATCTTCGGACAGTCGATCGATCAGCTGATATCGGGATTTTCGATTGAGAAGATGATCAGCCACAACACGGAGCGCGAAATGCGAATCGGCGATAAATACTACCGTGTGAACGCACGCTCCTTCCAGACGAATAAAAAATCGCATAGAAGTCTTGTAATGATCTACTTCAACGATGTGACCAATTACCGTGCCCTTAAGAGCTTATATGCTGACGAACGGTCGGTGGTGGCGCTCCTTCAAGTAGACAACTACGAAGATGTGATGAATGAGACAAAAGAGGATAAACGACCTTTTGTCATCGCCGAGATCGACAAGAAAATCAACCTGTGGGCATCAAGGGTGAACGGCCTGATCAAAAAATACGATAAAGACAAATACGTAGTTATTTTTGAACATAAGTACTTATCCAACCTGGAAGCTAAAAAGTTCGTGATCCTTGACGACATCAGAGAAATCGACATGGGCAACCGAATCATGCCGACGCTTAGTATAGGCGTCGCCATGGCGGGCAACGGACTATCCAAACTGGAGGACAACGCCTTTTCGGCTCTTGAACTCGCACTTGGACGTGGCGGAGACCAGGCTGTAGTAAGAAAAAGCGGAGATTTTGAATTTTACGGTGGAAAATCAAAGGCTGTTGAAAAGCGAAACAAGGTCAAGGCTAGAATTATCGCCCACGCTCTTAGACCAATCATCGACGATAGCCATGAAGTGTACATCATGGGGCATAAGTTCCCCGACATGGACTCTTTCGGCGCGTCGATCGGAATATACCGGGCAGTAGTCAATAGGGGTAAGGAAGCCTATATCGTACTTGAAGAAGCGAATGAGGCGATCAAGTCCATTTTTGCTAAATTCTCAGACGATAAGACCTATAAATTCATTACACCTGCCGACGCCCTTGAAAAGTTCGAAGACCAGGATCTTTTGATTGTCGTGGATACCCATCGTCCGAACTTTACAGAGAGTCCGGAACTGCTTCAAAGGTCTATCAGGAGAGTGCTCTTTGACCACCATAGACGAGGCAAGGAATTTATCGACCATACGCTTTTAACCTATCTGGAACCGTATGCGTCCAGTACAAGCGAACTTGTGACTGAAGTCCTTCAGTATATGGAAAAGAAAATGGTGCTTGAAAAAAATGAAGCGGAAGCCCTGCTTGCGGGCATTGTCGTAGACACGAAGAATTTCAGTTTGAAGACCGGGGTTAGGACTTTTGAATCGGCGGCACTACTGAGAAGGTATGATGCGGATACGACAGAAGTCAAAAAACTGTTTCAGGATGAACTTGGAACGTTTGTGGCAAGGTCGAGTATTGTCAGCAACGCAGAAACCTATGGAAATAGGATTGCGATCTCAGTGACTGATGAAGACATACCGAACGCTAGGCTGGTAGCCGCTCAAGGAGCGGATTCACTGCTCAATATCCGAGGAATAAAGTCCTCGTTTGTCATCGTAAAAGAAAAAGGAACGGTGTTCATCAGCAGTCGATCTCTTGGAGAGACAAACGTGCAGCTGATTATGGAATCCATAGGGGGTGGCGGTCATTTGACAGTCGCCGGAGCGCAGTTTACAGATAAGACAGTATACGAAGTGAAAGACATCTTATTAGGTGCCATAGATCACTATTTTAAGGAGGCAGAATAAATGAAAGTCATATTACTCAAAGATGTGAAGGGAACAGGCAAAAAAGGCGAGGTCAAAGAAGTGAATGATGGTCATGCGAGAAACTTTCTTATTCCAAGGAAACTTGCCAAACCTGCGACTGACGCGTCGGTAAAAGAGTTGTCCCATCAGAAGGCAAGCCACGAAAAGAAAATGCAAGAAGAGCTGGAGGCCGCAAAAGAGTTGGCTAAAAGGATCGACGCGATCACACTTACGATCAGTTCAAAGTCTGGCGAGGGCGGCAAGCTGTTCGGATCAATCACAAGCAAGGACATTGCAGAGCTTTTGAATAAGGAACATGGTCTGGACATAGACAAAAGAAAAATCCAATTGACCGGGGCGATAAAGACGCTTGGGACACAAAAGATCGATATCAAAGTATACCCACAGGTATCAGGAACGATAACAGTCGTTATTAAAGAAGCATAACAGAGGTGATTCTATGCAAGGACGTATCCCACCACATAATTTAGATGCGGAGCAATCACTCCTTGGAGCGATGATTCTGGACCAACACGCTATAAATGAAGGGATGGAATCACTTAAATCGGATGATTTCTATAGCGAAGGGCATCGCATCATTTTTGATGCGATACTGGAGATGTCCGACCAAAACAGGCCAGTTGACATCATAACCCTATCGGATATGCTAAGTTCAAAGGGCAAACTCGACGCGATAGGCGGTATCGGCTATTTGACGGATTTGACCGACAAAGGGATATTGACGACAAACGCCAAGCAATATGCGAATATTATCGAAGAAAAAGCGACGCTCAGGCAACTGATCAGAACTTCGACAGAAATTCTTGAGCAGGGATATAGCCAGGTAGAAGCGACTGAACTGATAGAACTTGCAGAAAAAAGTATTTTTGATATTACTCAAAAAAAGAGCAATGAAGGATTCACGCCTATTGGAAGGATCCTCACCAGAGCTTTCGAAGATATAGGAAGACTTGCGGCAAATGAAGGTATGGTGACAGGCATCACTACAGGGCTTGTCGATGTCGATAAGAAAACATCGGGAATGCAGCGGTCGGATATGATCCTGATAGCGGCACGTCCTTCGATGGGAAAAACGGCATTTGCTCTAAACCTGTGTAAAAACGCAGCGATGATGGGTGGTGCTTCTGTGGCGATCTTCAGTCTTGAGATGGCCAAGGAGCAGCTTGTTCAGAGGATGCTGAGCGCCGAGGCTCTTGTTTCCATGGGGGCAATCAAGACAGGACAGTTGTCCGAAGAGGATTGGCCGCATCTGATATCCGCTGTTGGTCGACTTTCAAAGAGCAAGATCTTCATCGATGACACACCTGCGATCGGAGTGACAGAGCTAAGGGCCAAGTGTAGAAGACTCAAAGCCGAACACGGTCTGGATGTCATCATGATCGACTACCTTCAGCTGATGAGCGGCACGAAAGCCGAGAGTAGACAACAGGAGATATCCACGATCTCGCGTTCGTTAAAATCGATCGCGCGTGAAATGGATTGCCCGGTACTTGCTCTTTCTCAGTTGTCGCGTGCTCCCGAGCAACGTGCGGACCACAGGCCTATGCTGTCGGATCTTCGTGAATCGGGTGCGATTGAGCAGGATGCCGATTTGGCGATGTTCCTTTATAGGGATGAATATTACTTCCCTGACAAGGAAGACAACAAGAATAAGGCGGAGCTTATCATCGGTAAGCAGAGAAATGGTGAGACCGGCACCGTCGAACTTCACTGGATGGGACAGTTCCAGTTGTTTAGGGACTTAAGCACCTTGGAACAATAAGATGGACGTATCCCTAGTACCTTTTGATAAAGCGCATTTGGAGCAACTCAAGACATGGACCCACCATGAAGACGTCCTACTTAAGCACTATGACTTCAAAGGGTTCATGGACAACGACTACTCGAGATGGTTTAGACGAAAGCAAAGACTCTTGACCAAAAAACTCTATGCGGTGATCGCTGAAGAAGCACTGGTGGGTTTTATCACGATGAAGCGTATCAATCGCCTAAAAAGGCAGGCGGAGATGGGAATCGTGTTCGATCCGGGTCGTGTCAACAAAGGACTTGGAACAAAGGGCGTCGAACTTTTTTTAAAGATGTTCTTCGAAGAGCTCGGATTCGAGGTTTTGCTGCTTCATGTCGCCGACTTCAATCGCCGTGCGATGAAGTGCTACACTAAGACAGGATTCACGATTGTAAGCTCAATAGTCGAGCCGTTTGAGGACCAATCCAGAAATTTTGAATTGCTACTTGCCGGTGAAGGAGTGTTCCATCTGGATCACGATAGGTTGATGACCTTGGTCCATACGATGAAAATCACAAAGACCGAGTATGAACAAAGATTAAAGGATTAAAGTCTTTTCATTACTCGAAATAGTGTTATAATAAAACTCGAATGAAATAATGCCTATATAGAGGAGGGTTATGATGACAGTAACTAAAGATCATATTATTGCAGAGGTTCTTAACCACGATAGAACATTAGCTCCAATCTTCATGCAGTTTGGATTGCACTGTTTGGGTTGTGCGGCTGCTAACAATGAATCAATCGGCGAAGCGGCTATGGTTCACGGTATTGATGCGGATGCGTTGATTGACGCGTTGAACACTTATCTGCAAAGCAAGTAATAAATGTGAAGACACTGGTGAGCGATTCGCCAGTGTCTTTTTAATTTTTTGCAATATCCATCGTATTGTTCGTATTTTTTAAAATAAACAAATGATTTTATTTCATATTCAAAAAAAATACGAACTATTAACGAACGATAACATATATATCAGGGTGATTCTTCGATTAATCGTTGACGGCGAAGGCCAACTCTGCTACTATTAGGATTGGAATTAGAAGCATTTTGTCAGTTGAAAGGCGGGATATCATGTCAACAGTGGTAATCGTAGGAGCTCAATGGGGCGACGAAGGAAAAGGTAAATTCATCGACTATCTGTCAAATCAGGCAGACATCGTAGTAAGAGGCCAAGGCGGAAACAATGCAGGTCACACTGTAGTCGTTGGTGATAAAAAATATGCACTTCATTTGGTTCCATCAGGCATTCTTTACCCTGGAACGGTCAATGTTGTCGGTAACGGCGTCGTGTTTGATCCGGCAGGCTTTATTAAGGAGCTTGATACACTCATTTCACAGGGCATATCGGTGGACAATTTAAGAATCAGCGCGAGAGCGCATATCGTATTGCCGTATCACAGGGTTTTGGACCGCTTGGCTGAAGAGGCAAAGGGAGATCTGAAAATCGGTACGACACAAAAAGGGATCGGACCTTGCTACATGGATAAAGTGGAACGTACAGGTATCAGAGTTTGCGATATGATGAACCCTGAAATCTTCAAGACACTCCTAGATGCGCAAGTCGATAGAAAAAATGTGATTTTGAAGGCGGTTTACGGTGAAGCACCCCTAAGCGCAGATGAGATATATGAAGAATATATGGGCTATGTCGAAAGATTGAAGCCTTATGTAATAGATACGGTCGCATACTTGAACGATGCGATAGAAGACGATAAGAAGATCTTACTTGAGGGCGCGCAGGGTACACTCCTTGATATCGACCTGGGCACATACCCATATGTGACCAGCTCTCATCCGACTACGGGCGGATTTACGGTAGGGACAGGTATCGCACCAAATAAGATTCAACAAGTGCTCGGTATTACAAAAGCATATACGACAAGAGTCGGTTTAGGTCCTTTTGTTACAGAACAGGACAACGAAATCGGTGATAGGATCAGAATTCAGGGAAATGAGTTCGGTACGACTACCGGTCGTCCTAGACGCTGCGGTTATCTTGATCTGGTTATCGTAAGATACGGAGCGAGAATCAACGGGTTGACGGCGATCGCCCTTTCACTGCTTGATGTTCTCACAGGATTTGAGGAACTCAAGGTGTGCACAGGCTACAAGTTGAACGGGGAGATCATCAAAGACTTCCCGGCAAGCCTTGACGACTTGGCTAAATGTGAACCGGTCTATGAGACGTTCAAAGGCTGGTCGGATGATATCACAGGATGCACAAGCTACGAGGAACTGCCAGAGGCGTGTAAGACGTATATCAACTTCATCGAAGAGTATACAAAAGTGCCAGTGGCTTTCATTTCAGTGGGTCCTAAAAGAAGTCAGACCATCATTCGAAAAGAGTTGTTCCAATAATTACATGAGTGATAAAGAAAGCGTGTCCAAAAGGACACGCTTTTATTTTAATCTTAAATCGCTTCCGAAGAATTCCATCATTTCGTAACTTCCGAAAAGTCTGGAAGAAATCCGTTCGCCATAGGCCTTGCTAAGTTCGATGGGACTCATGTTCGTAGAAATCACAGTCTTTCGTTCTGACAACAACCGAGAGTTGATGATATTGAATATTTCGGTCTGTGTGAAGGAATTGATCATCTCGGTACCAAGATCGTCGATGATGAGCAGCTCGGCGGTGAAGAGCATGTCATAGGCTTCACGGAGCATGGAATTCTGCTTATCCGAAAACTTATAAAGCTGTACCGTGTCAAGCAGCTTGAATGCGGTCTGGTAGATGACGGAATGACCCTTATCTATCAAAGACTTGGCAATGCAGCTGCACATGAATGTTTTTCCGAGTCCTGTGTTTCCATACATCAAAAGATTATCTCCATTGCGGACCTTGAAGTCGGAGACGAACATCTCAGAGGTTGCTAAAAGAGACGCCATATTCTCATGAACACTGAGTCCCTGCTCAGGATGCACCGACTTGCTGAATAAGGACAGATCGAAGGTGGTGAAATTCTCCCTTTGAAGTCGGGTACTGATGTTTGACATCTCGTAAGCGTGTTCGATCAGCTTTTGCCTGAAGCAGACACATCTTTTTTGATGTTCATTGAATCCCGTGTCCTTGCATAGGTCACAGTCATACTTGATATTCAAGTAGTCGATCGGGTAGTTGTTGTCGGTCAAGAGAATGAATTTTTCCTTTTTTAGCTTTTGTGCGATCGTCTGAATCTGCTTTGCCGCGAACTCCGCGTTTTCGGGATGTGAAAAAACGGTGCGGGCGATCTCGACACCGACATTTGCGATTTCCTGGTCGATCGCCTTAAGCCTAGGAAGCTTATTGTAGACTTCTATTTTTCTTCTGGCCTGTTCGCGTTCATGGGTATCGCGCTTTTTTTCATAATCGCGCATGATGGTCTTATAGATACTAGTCATTGTTTTTTGCCTCGATTCGCTAGACGCTGCTGTGCCTTACGTTTTAGGATTTCTTGCATCTCATCCTGAGACATATCAGCAATAGTGGTTTGATCGAAATTTTGAAACTTGGTTTTCTTAACGGATTTTGAATACTCTTTTTTCGTATTCTCCTGAGGAGCGTTCTTTTTGGCCTCGAAGTACTGGGTGGCTCCCTCGATGGTGGTGTCTCCGTTTTCCTTGATATTTTGAATGACCTTTTGCATATAGTTCATGTTAGGATTAAGCGTTCTCTTCGTCGCTTCCTTGATGACAAAAATCAAAAATTCGAGGTCATATCCGTCGTCGTCAAACCATCTGTCGATGACTTCCTTATCCCCTGCGGATACAGTTCGGTTGTTTACTCCTAGGGCCTGGTAGATCTGCTTGTAGGATAGATGTCTTTGGTCGAACTCTGCCGCATACGCCTCCAGGGCGTCCATACTTAGGATGCGTTTGTCGTACCACTTGACGAGGATGCCTTCCACGTAATTGAACTGAAAATCCTGTATCTTACGCTCTTCGTAGGTGATGAAGAAGGCTCTTTCAATCATGTCGGGATCCATCTTGTAATGGGTCATCCAGTCGAGAATCCTGGTGGTTTCCTGAGGGGTCAGCATCCGCCTTACGATATACTGCACAGCTGCCAGCATTTCTTTGATGATGGGATTACTCATCGCTGAGAAAACGCGGTCCGACTGGGTAGGCTGCTCTTCACTTTGCTGCGTTTCGGGAAGCTGAGGGAAATTGCTCTGAACATACAGCTCCCTAATGGACAGAAACTGGACATCGAAGTTATGCTTGGAATGATGGGCCTCGACTTGGGTGCAGACAACGATATTTTTGCCTGCCCAGAAATCCCATGCGTTCACCACATCTTCAATGGCGATGTCGAGCTGCTTTGCCAAGCTCTCGTTGTTGAATTTAGTGTGGCCGGACTGGGCATAATGGTAACCGAGCAAATAGACTTTTACAAAGGTGCCGTTTGCGGCGGTCATAAAATCGGTGATGAACAAATTCTCTATAGCAGTTTGACCGAGGTCAATTTCAGTGGTCTTAATCTTAAACGCCATGTTTGTCTCCTTCACTAAGTAAATCTATTCTTTATTATAACGTAAAGGGACTATCACTGCACGTATTTGTACTCAAAGAGTCAGGAAATCATGATGACATTTTAACTATTTGTAATATTTAAGTGTTGTCATTATCAGCATCTGCAAATGTTGTAGGGGATTAAAGCATACCTACATGATGTTGTACCTTGACTGGAATAGATTGGAAAGCACCTCTTTATACTAAAAAAAAAATGTTTGAAGGTGTTTTTTTTGCCAAACATTGCGATAATTTAATCTTTCTTATGGTATACTTGAAAAGAATATTTAGACCATCATTTGAAGCAACATAGAGATGTTTATACTTGAGGGAGAGCTTAATGAACATTGAAGAGAGGGTTAAGAATGCTTTGGAAGCGTTACAATCACTTATCAAAAGTGTGACATCGGCCGATGTTAGAAAACGTTTCCAGCAAAAAACAAGCAAAAGAGAGATTGTCTTTTCAGACCATAAGCATGTGAATCTGAAACGACTGATTAACAATAAAAAAGTAGTGGCTGCAGGTGTTGCAGCTGTCATGACGTTTTCAGTGGGAACGATGAGCATGGTCAGCTATGTCGGCACGACGGCAACGAATTCATTTACAGTACAGATAGATAAGCCTGTGGATGCGTTTGACCTTTCGGTACCCGAAAAAGAACAAGCGGTTGTGACGGAGAGCGAGCCTATGAATTTGGAGTCCTCACAAATAGTGGGTCCTTCTAGCTATTCGTTTAAAGAGATGTCAAAGTTCGTTGAGATTCCTACGCTATTCAATGCCTATAAGGAGTGTTATGTGCTCCGGGTAAATGGAAGAGTGCTTGGATATTTTAGAAATGAAGAAGAGCCACAAGCGATTCTTGACAATATCATCGCATCGCAGGTCCAGGAAGACGCGGAACTTTTAGCAGTCGGATTTGCTGAGAATGTAGGGTTAGAGCATGAAGAAGTATCCATCTATGACTTTGATACATATGCCGATCAACTGGCTATTGAAGAGCTTATCCGTATAGGTACGAATGAAAAGAGAGTTTATAAAGTAGTTGCAGGAGACACACTTTCTCAAATAGCTGAAAGACACGGCATGGGAGAAAGTCAGCTGATCGCTGCAAACCCAGCGGCAGCTTCACAAAAATACTTGCAGATCGATCAGGAGCTAAGTCTTGTAGTACCTGTACCGCTGATAAATGTTCAGACCACCCAGCGTGTTACACGATATGTGAGTGTCGCCTACTCAAAAGTGGAGGAAGGCAACAGTAACCTTTATGAAGGCGAGTCTTCTGTAAAGGTTCGCGGCGTCAACGGTAAAGTCGAGGTCGTAGAAGACGTCGTAAAAATAAACGGACAGGAAGTCAAGGAAAAAACAACGGAAGTATCGCGAACAGTCATCTCAGAACCTAAGACACAGGTCTTGTATGTGGGAACGAAACCACCTCCACCGAGAATCGGTACGGGTACATTCGCTAGACCGCTTTCAAGGGGATACCATGTCAGTTCTCCTTTTGGAGCAAGATGGGGAAGCATGCATACGGGTATCGACTTGGCTCTTCCTACAGGATCGCCGGTTCTTGCAGCTGATGGCGGACGGGTTATCTTTTCGGGTAACCAAGGAACCTACGGCCTGCTCGTGATCATCGACCACGGTGGAAACCTGTCCTCTTATTACGCACATAATTCAAAATTACTTGTAAAAAAGGGTGATGAGGTATTTAAAGGTCAAAAAATCGCTCTTAGTGGAAATACAGGTAGAAGTACGGGACCTCATCTGCACTTTGAGATAAGAAAAAACAATGTTCCGGTTAATCCAACTAAATATTTGAAATTTTAAACGATAGACCGTCAATGCAATAGAAATCATTGACGGTCTTTTAATATAAGTTGTTACAAATTTGTAATATTAATTCGACCAAAAACCAGTTATGATTGAATGTGACGTATTTTATTTGAGTGAAATGATTAGGAGTTAAAATGTCGATTAGGATAAAAAAGCATTTATCTTCAATAAGATTGAAGACTGAAAATAGCCTGAGACGGTTGAAAACAAATAATAGGATCCAGATCATCGCAGGTTTATGCGTTTGCGCCTTAGTTGCGCTTCCGGTTCTTGGGGGAACAATGGGCCCCGTTCTTTCCACTTCTAATGCAGAGTCTTCAACGGACTCTATAGGATATGAAGTTGAAAAAATCAAAGAGATCATGACTGAAAATAACACAAAGACATTGAAAGAAGTGGATCTGAGATGGACATCCGGATTCATTTTGAATGAACAAGTGACACCCTTTAAAGTAGAATGTGTCAACTTACTGGTAAATGGACAGGTGCTCGCGCAGTTCAGTACGACAAACGAAGCGCAGAAAATCCTTGATAAACTGATGGAAGTCGAACTGACAGAAAAACAGACCCTGGTTTCAGTCGGGTTTTTAGAAAACGTTAAAATAAAGCATGATTATGTCGAACCATGGACATTCGGCGGTTATCAAAAGGCTGAAGACGTACTTGAGTACATTAGAAACGGCGGAGCTGAGACGAAATACTATACCGTGAAGGAGAACGATACGGTTTCTGGAATCGCGCAAGTCCACGGCATCTATGTATCGGACATTATCGCGGCAAATCCGATCTTGAGTGAGAAGAAGTACCTCCAGATCGGTGATGAGATTAGATTGAACATGCAGCAGCCTCTGATCACTGTAGAGACCAAAGTACTTGAAGAGTATGTGGTGGAAGTTAAACCGCAAACCACCACAGAGCCCACGAGTTCCTTGTATGTCGGCGAGCAGCGTGTCAAAGTCGCGGGGACACCCGGCGTAAGGCAAGTAAACGCGGAAGTGGTTTATGAAAACAAAACGGAAGTGGCACGCGTCATAAAAAGCGAAATGACGCTGACAGAGGCAAAACCTGTTGTGATGTACACAGGGACCAAGACAGCTCCGGCAACGGTAGCTTCTGGAAACCTGCAAAGACCTGCAAGCGGGTATATCGTGTTCTCGCGTTATGGAAACCGATCACTCGGTTACCATAGCGGTATTGACTTATCCATGCCGCAAGGAACTCCTATTTATGCCGCAGCAGGCGGTACGGTCGTATTTTCGGGTAACCAGGGAACCTATGGCTTGCTGGTGAAAATCGACCACGGCGACGGTACGACGACTTTGTATGCCCATAACTCAAAGCTTTTAGTTAAAAATGGCGATAAAGTGTTAAAAGGGCAACAGATTTCATTAAGTGGGAATACAGGACGCAGTACGGGTCCGCATTTGCATTTTGAAGTGAGAATCAATGATGTACCGGTTAATCCCGAGAAATACTTAAACTTTTGACGAGAAAGATGGATGGGGGCAAATCATGAACGAAAAAGTGTTGGTTGTAGATGATGAAAAACCGATTTCTGATATTTTAAAATTCAATTTAGTCAAAGAAGGATATACGGTTATCACCGCTTTTGATGGTGAGGAAGCGCTTAAATGCGCTTTTGAAGAACAGCCGGACTTGATCCTTCTTGATGTCATGCTTCCAAAACTTGATGGATTCCAGGTGTGTAGAAAGATACGTGAAAAGTTCAATACCCCGATTATCATGTTGACTGCCAAAGAAGAAGAAGTGGATAAGGTATTGGGTCTTGAACTTGGTGCGGACGACTACATCACTAAACCCTTCGGCATGAGAGAACTGATTGCCCGTGTGAAGGCGAATCTACGAAGAGTGAGCATTGATTTGGAAACGGACAATAATGAAAACAAGATTATCGAAGCACGTGATTTGATCATCGATCTGGACCGCTACGAGGTAAAGAAGCGCGGGCAGATGATCGAACTCACACTCAGGGAGTTCGAGTTGCTTAAGTTCCTGGCTTCACAAGAGAATCAGATATTCACTCGTGAGCACCTGCTGAAGGATGTGTGGGGCTATGAGTATTTTGGCGATATAAGAACGGTGGATGTGACCGTCAGAAGACTGCGCGAGAAGATTGAAGACGATTCTTCAAATGCGCAGTACATCATTACAAAACGCGGTGTGGGATACTACTTTAGGAGGGCATGATCACTATGTTTAAGAGCATCAGATGGAAATTCGTAACGATTTTCATCATGCTGGTTTTGATTGCCATTGTCATATCCGGAGTATTCATCATCGAGTTTTTTGATCAGTACAATAAGGAACAGAATGAGTTGAGGTTGGATGCATTGTCAGCACTGATGCTACCCGACCTTCAACTATATAGTGACCTTGGCGCTAGTCGTGATAAAATCAATAAGCTTATCGAGAACCAGGAAGCGCTTGGTTTTCGAGAAGAAATTTTTGTAATGCAGAACACTAGAATTATCGCGACCAGTTCGACGAATCCAGATATCAGGGCAGATCAGGTTGGTGATCCGGACCTATTGATTTCAGGTATGATGGGAATTGAAAAAAAGAAGATCATCAACCTTCAAGACCAGTCAGGTACCTTGCGTGTGATGGATAAGGTCTATCCCATCAAGACAAAGGATGGAATTTCCGGTCTCCTTTATTTGAGATACAATCTTGAAGAGACGGATTCGACCATTAAAAAGGCGAAGATGATCATCTTACAATCAACGGTTTTGGCACTTAGCATTACGATCGTACTCGGCGTCATCATCGCACAGAGCATCACAGGTCCGATCAACGATGTGACAGAAAAGGCATTCAAGATGGCCCGAGGTGATTTCGACCAGTATGTAGAGGTCAAATCAGATGATGAGATCGGTAAGCTTGCTGAGATGTTCAACCACCTTACCAGAAAGCTCAAACTAAGTCTGAATGAGATATCAAGAGAAAAAAACAAGCTTGAGGCGATTGTCAACAACATGGCGGATGGTCTGATCGCTGTGACAAAACTACGTGAAGTCCTCCATATCAATCCAAGAGCTTTAGACATTCTCAGGGCAAACGATGCGAAAGTGACAAAGGACTATGACACACTTGTGGATGTGCTGCCCGAAGTGCTTCATTTTGATGTGCTGATCAACAGGCACCCGGAATGGAACGGCAATGAAGTGGTGGAACTCAACGGTGTGACCTATCGAGTCAGATTTGAACCCTTTGCAAATGAAAAGGGAGAAAAAGAAGGATTCATCCTCATCTTCCAGGACATCACCGAGCATCAAAGACTGGAGAACATGAGGCGCGACTTTGTCGCCAATGTCTCCCACGAGTTAAAGACTCCCCTTACGAGCATAAAAAGTTATACTGAAACCCTGATGGACGGAATGGTGGACGACCATGAAACGACACAGCAGTTTTTAAGTGTCATCAATGATGAAGCGGACAGGATGGGACGACTGGTTCGAGACCTGCTTCAATTGTCCAATTACGATTCAAGCCGCTCCTCGCTCGAGGTGGAGGTAAACGACTGGGTGACCCTTGTGAAGACGGTCATCAACAAGATGAACGTTCACGTTAAGTCCAAGTCGCAGCAGATAAGCCTTGTGAGCGATAAGGAGTCAATCAGAGCCTATTTTGATTATGACCGCATGGAGCAAGTGATCACCAATTTGATATCGAATGCGATCAAATATACGCCTGAGAGCGGAAAAATCAAGTTGATGGTAATTGAAGAAAGCGACAATGTCGTGATTAAAATCACCGACACCGGATTTGGTATCGGAAGCGAGCATCTGAGCCAGATTTTTGACAGATTTTATAGAGTGGACAAGGCAAGGTCTAGAGAACAAGGCGGCACCGGTCTTGGGCTTGCCATCGCAAAAGAGATAGTCGAACTGCATCATGGCTACATAGATATTGAAAGTGAAGTAGGTACTGGAACTACTGTAAAATTGAGGGTTCCAACAGGCTTCTAACTGTAAAATCCCTTTAATTTTACTGTAACTCAATTGTAATATAAAAAAGTTATAATGATTTATGATGAAAGTGAAATACCATGCCTAACTGTGTAAGACGACTGAAGACACAAAGGCAGGGTACGCTTCTATCAATAAACCATTAGGAGGCTTGAGCATGTCTAAAAGACATATAGTATTAACCGTACTGATGCTGTTGATGCTTTGTACAGCGGTCTTTGCGACAGAATCGAATAATGGGAAACTACCACCAGTTGAGATTGTATCTCCAAAAATCAACGCTTACGGTGATGTGATGCACACGCAGGATCTGTTTATCTCCTTGAAGGTAAATGAAGATGTGGACGCGGTGCTTACTTTGGTTCGACTTGATAAGCCGCGCATCAGCCTTGTAACTGCTGAAGTGAAAAAGCTGAATCAGATTGCGCTTGATGCGCCAACGGACACACTGAAAGCAGATCCTTCATCGTTGGATGTTCCTCTTGACCCTATCATCACAGCAGTAAGTGATAGAGTCTTTGCCGAAGAGATGGCAAGGGATGTCTTGCAAGAAGCATATGTCAGTGCCGGGTTAGAGTTAAAGTCATCCTATGACGCTTACCTTTTAGCCTATAACAAGGCAAGACTGACGTTTGAAGAGGATTTACTTAACACACTTGTACTGCAACGTAAGCTTTTGAGTCGTAACTTGAATGATTTACACTTAAAACGACAAGCGTATGAAAAAGCCGCAGTCGTTTATTTGGACCTGCAGGACAAGTATGAATCAATGTTTAGAATAAACATCGTTGATCATACAAAAGTTGTAATTGAAGGGGCGTTGCCGTTTTTCAATATGACTGTAAGGGATATCAACACTGGAAGGTATGAGCTCATTATTGAAGATGCCAAGACAGGCGACTTAGTCGTTGATAAAATGAACATCACGATTAAAAAAGAAGATGAAGCTGCCTTAGAAATGATTAACCGCGTTAAGGAAGAACTTACTGAAATTTGGACAATACAGTAATTTGGAGGAACCCATGACCAGGGAGACTATCAAGAGCATTGTCATAGCCGTGCTATTTGGCTTAATCATTGTTTTGCTTAGAAGTCTTTGGATGGACGACTCTGTTTTAACGAGGGAAGAGAAGTTATCGTCAAGTACTCAAATTAGAGATGACGTCGCGTATTTACTAGAACCCAAAGCTGTAAACGTCAGCTTTGGACGTAGTAAAATGACGACGTTTTTTTTTGATAAAGAGGACATCTTCGATGCATTTAAACCCTCGATAGCAGAAGGTATCAAACAAAGGTTAACTGAATCACCAATTAGTACGGACAGATACTATGAAGAACGAAAATTCAAGTCTGTCGAATTTGTGCTGCCCTCCAAATTCCCGACCGATCTTCTGCTAACGCTTTTGACAAACGAAGAGACAGTCTATACAGGGAAAATTGAGTTTGTTGAAAAGCTCATGTTTATTTCACGTACCAGCGATAGGTTTTACATCTATGACGGTGACAATTATTTTGAAGTGATTACGAAAACAACGATTTACGACAGTATAGATTTTGTCGACCAGATCGAGAAAGATAAATCAAACAGTGTCTATAAGACGGTATCAGAAAGATTCTACTTAAAAAACAATAATGAAAGCAGCAGTTTCAGAAGCAGGAAAAACGAGGTGCTGATTCCAGAGGGTAAGCTTGAATCCCTTGTGCCGATCAAAGTAGTCAATGAAATCGATGCGTCGCAAAGCATTGAGATTCAGTCGCTCGCAAAGAATGTATTTGGCTCGAGACTGAATTTTGTTCAAGAGGTTATTGATGTAAATGGTGCGATTGTCCTACTCTACGGCTATGGCGATAAAGCGCTCAAGGTAACGCCTGATGGATCCCTGGAATACTCAGAGAAGATAGACTATCAAAAAAACTATCGTCGAGATTTCTTATTGAACCTTAATGTGGCACTGGATACCATTGAAAAACTGGGAAGTAAATCGGAAAGGATTTACCTGTCGAAAGTGACAAAGCTTAGACAGGGAAATGCCGATGGATTCGGTTTTGAGTTCGAGTATAGGATCGATAACACGAAAGTGATCGACCTAAAGGGTTTTTCGGGCGTAAAGGCTGATGTATATGGGGAACAGATCAGTTCCTTTACGAGAAATATCAAGAATTATTATACAAAGCTGTCCTACAACAGAAATACGGAGATCGATCCTTTTTACAGCATGATCGACAAAAAAGAGAACTTCAATCTCTTCTACGAGAATTTTAAAAACGATAGCGGTTACGGATATCTCGATTTAACAAGAGAACAGATCAATGACATGGTACTTAAGGCGATCAGTGATTTTTACATGGCCTATGTCCTAAACGAGGACAACGAACTGGTGCCTGCATATGCGATCACTTTTGGAGATCGGGTCTATTATATTGACTATTTCACCAATCGAGTCTTAGAAAGCTACTGAGGTAATTTATGGAGTGGTCAAAAACAAAAAATATTCTGATCATCGCATTGATTGTCACCAATCTGATTATCGGATACTTTATTTGGAATAAATCTATGGATAAGGACATCGTCGACGAGAATTCAAGGGTTGCAGATCTGATCAGCATCCTTTCAACCCAACAGATCGATGTGAGCTCGGTCAGGTTGCCGACTATCGAGACGATGCCGGTGATCAATGCGGCCTTTATCGGTTATGATCTTGATGTACTGGCCCCTATCATGCTTAAGGACCCCTATGAGAAACTTGAAAATTCCGAAGGGCAAGTGGAATACATCGATGGCGATTATAGGTTGAGTCTTGAAAATCAATATACGATGAGGCTTATAGCGATCGAGGATGAAAATTTGGATACGCCAATCGTCTATCCGACCATCGACACCGCCAAACAGATTGCAGAGGCGTTTATCTCGGGTAATCTTCACCTTAATGACGATTATGAATTTGTAAGGTCTGAGCTTACAGGCACGGGAATTGAACTGATCTATTCCCAAACATTCAGCAACTACTTTATCGAAGGCTCCTATATGAAGATCATCATCAATGGCGATCACGTAAAGTCGCTTGAACGGAAATGGCTGAGCATAAGCTATGAAGAGGATGAAAGCACGTCTCTTATTCCATTTTCTGTCGCCTTGTTCAGACTATTGGGCGAGGTTTACAATGAAGAGAGTGAAATCGACAGGATAGTGATCGACTCGATAACGATAGGGTACAGCCTAAAAGGTTCGATTTTCAATACCGACATCCTTTCAGGAGAAGCTTCACCTTACTATAAATTCCATTCAACAAGCGGTGAGGTTTACTTGATCGAGGCTCTGGATGTCGAGTGATGGTAATTTTATTTTGACGTGATATAATAGGACAAATGACACTGTTGAAAGGAATGACCTCATGGCTTTAGAATTTTCATCTCTGGCAAGTGGCAGTAGCGGAAATTGTCAACTTATAAAAAGTAAGAACACCAGGCTCTTGCTCGATGCGGGGCTCAGCGGAAAGTATATCATCAACGGTCTCGGGCACTTTAACATAGAGGCTGAGACGATCGACGGAATACTTATCACCCACGAGCATATCGACCATATCAAAGGCGTGGGAATCATGCACAGAAAATGCGGCATGAAGATCTATGCGAACCAAGCGACTTGGGACAGGGTATCAAAAAAAATTGGAAAAGTCGACCCTTCGAAGGTCGTACTCTTTGATAATGAAAAACCCTTTCACATCAAGGATATCGAAGTGGAGCCGATGTCCATCTCACACGATGCTGTAGATCCTGTAGCCTATAGTTTTAAAACCCACTCATCAAAAATAGCTGTAATTACGGATCTAGGTCATATCACGGACGAGATGGTCGACAAGATCAAAGATTCCGATCTTCTGATGCTCGAATCAAACCATAATGTGGATATGCTCATGATGGGAAAATATCCATATCCCTTAAAAAGAAGAGTGATCGGGGACCATGGACATTTATCCAATGAAGCATGTGCCCAAGCGGCTATTCGTGCGATTACCACAGGTAGGGTGTCCACTGTGCTACTGGCACATCTGTCAAAAGACAACAATACCCCGGAACTCGCATATGAGACGGCAAAAAGTATGTTTTATGAAAATGACATTCAAGTTGGATCGGATGTGTTCCTAGACCTGACGTATAGAGATCGAGTCGGTCAACTGTTCAGGATCGGCGGAAAATAGTTTCGTTACTAGGGTACCCTTTTGGGTACCTTTTTTAATAGACGAAAATAAGGGAGGATTGTCGTGTCCAATTATTATCATAGAAAACAAAGTTCAAAGATTACATGGATCGTGATTGTGAGTCTAGTCGTAGTGGTAGGTGCCAGTCTGCTTTCTCACTACATGATCTTCAGCTACTACAGCTCTGAGCTTGACTCCTTAAAAGAGCAGCAAAGAATAGGGCTCACTAGAGATCTTACGATAGCAAGTGCGGCAGACTATGTCATGCCCTCAGTCGTTGGAATCTCTTCTGTGACGTTTAGAGGAGTTGGCATCGAGGAAGTAAGGTACGAAGCTGTGGGAACGGGAGTCATCGTCACAAATGACGGATATATTCTCACCAACGCCCATGTGATCGAAAAGGGTCAGGCGGATACCGTGATTGTGATCATGTCCGAGGGTACGCAGCTTGAAAGTCAAGTCATATGGCTTGATGAACGGCTTGACCTTGCCATGATCAAAGTAGACGCACTTGAGTTGGTTCCAATAAGAATGGGAGATTCGGATAAGCTTGTCATCGGTGAAACGGCCATTGCGATTGGAAACCCGTTGGGGCTGGAATTTCAGAAAACAGTGACCTCAGGAATCGTCAGCGGACTGGACAGGACCATTGAGCTGGATGGGACGTTTGTGATAGAGAACCTCATTCAGACAGACGCATCGATCAATCCTGGAAACAGCGGCGGACCTCTTGTGAATTCAAAAGGGGAAGTGATCGGCATAAACACCATAAAGATGGATACGGCAGAAGGTCTTGGATTTGCGATACCGATCAACAGCGTAAAGATGATCGTCGAAGAAGTTACAAAAAACGGAGCTTTCAATGCGGTGGAGCTTGGTGTATCGGCACTTCCGCTTACTACCTATCAGGAGCTGACGGGCAAATATTCAACGATGGATAGCGGTATAGTGGTCATGAGGGTCCTTCCGGGATCAGTATCAGAAATCGCTGGAATCAAGAAGGATGATATCATCACACATATCGACGGTGTTGTGATCAACAATTTTCATAACCTCTTGACCGCCCTCTATAGCTACAAATCTGGAGAAGCGGCCTATATCAAGGTCAATCGCCTAGGAGTGGTGCTTGAGTTCGAGGTGGTATTCGAGTAGTTTGAATCAGTTATTAAGAAAATGTTACAAAACTCTTGTTAAATGCCCAAATTTTAGGTATATTTGAAGTTGCGGAGTATTCACACAATTTCAGGGGGGAGCATTATGGAAAACAAGAGTGGTAATCGAGTGAAGGAATTACGGAACATAAGGCTTATGCTTGCCGGTATTATCGTATCGAAAACCGGTACAATGGCATTCACCTTCGCTCTGGCGATTTACATACTGCGAACAACCGGTTCAGCGATGGGACTCGCTATTTCGATCATACTCTATTCGTTACCGAAGCTTATCATATCTCCATATGCAGGCGTACTTGCGGACCGGATCGACAGAAAACTGCTGGTAGTCGGCGGAGACCTGATCAGCGGGCTAGTGGTGCTGCTGTTGTTGTTCCAGTCAACCGTATCGATCACCTCGCTCTATGCGGTCATCGTCGTACTCAGTCTTGTACAGACTTTCTTTGAAATCGCGTTTCAGGCGGCTCAACCGGATATCGTATCGGATGACGGACTGTTCAAACTAAACTCATACGCCCAGTCGGCAATGTCCGCAGCGGATATCATAGGCCCTGCACTTGGTGGAATCATGCTCAATTTCGGCATCGAGACCATCATTCTTGTCAATGGCTTGTCGTTCATCATGTCCGGACTTTCAGAAAGCTTCATCGACTTCACATTCAACAGAAAAAAGGTAGCGAAAACAGAAAAGCCTGTAAAAGGGTCCATGCGCTCAGAATATAAAGAAGCCTTTCAGTTTATCAGATCAAAGAAAATCATCGTATACATCATCGGACTGTCACTTGGCATCAACATGCTTATAGGACTTGGCATCAGAGTGCCTCTTCCATACCTGATGAATGAAATACTCAAGATGAACAGTGTGACGATCGGGTTGATCGAAGCGATTTTATCCATAGGAATACTGGTAAGCAGCCTGATTCTTGGAAAAAGAGGTCCAGGTCCGCTTTATAAGAGCACTTATCTTTATGCGTGCGTCATAGGGCTCAGCGTACTGTTTATGGGGCTCCCGTTCGCATTCGGACTAACTTATCCAGAACTGACAGCTGCGATCATCCTTGCAGTGACACATTTCACAGTCGGATTCGCACTGCCTAGTTTTACGGTGCCGATCATCACCTTTGAGCAGCAGATCATTCCAGAGAACATGCGTGGCAGGGTCTTCGGTCTGATAGGTATGCTTGCGAGCATCGGAATGCCGCTTATGGTCGTGATCAGCGCGTTTGTGATGCCGATTTTTTCAGCGACGAGCATGCTTGTCTTTGTTGGTGCGGGCATCGTGGTGCTTACTTCGTTCATCATGAGCAGAAAACAGATCAGACTGACCTTTAAAGAGGTTGATGCAAGCAGCGAGACTTCAACCGAGGAAATCACATCTTAAATGAAACCCAACTATATCGATAAAAAATACATCTATCTAAGAGAAGACCAAAGGTGCTACTACTGCGAAAAGCAGCTCAAGCTTGGGCAAGTCACCTTGGACCACTATGAACCCAAATCAGAAGGCGGCACCTGCGACTATTTTAATCTTGTCAGCAGCTGTAAGCGCTGCAACACATTTAAGCAGTCAAGGGTCCCTGCAGATATAGAAAGTGTCCATCTACAGCTCTTTAGACAGGCAGTCAAGGATTCAAAGATCATCTCAGTCGTTTCAAAGCTGTCTCAGACCGATTTTAAGGCATGTGCGGACCAAGTGACCGGCGTATGCTGTAAAAACGGCGAGGGGCTGGCATTTGGCGTGGATATCACAATGCACATCAAGGAAAACAAGGTTTATCGGATTGAGGGAAAATGTCCTCTTTCAACCTGACACATAATTGGCACACATTTATGGGCTATAGTTAAACTATCAAATAGATGGAGGTGTCACATGAAAAAGAATATCGCGATCATATTGACCTTGGTACTGGCATTTGGAGCTATAGGAATTGCATCGTTTGCGGATACAGAAGAAGTACCGCAGTGGTTCAACGACATGCTCAAATGGAGAACCGAAAGAATAGGCGAAGCTGTCGAATCAGGTGATCTGACTCAGGAAGATGCAGAGTTATGGTTGGAGCACATGGAAGAGATGGAAGCCTATCACGAGGAAAACGGATTTACTTTCAGTGGAGGCATGTATGGCTTGGGTAAGGGGATGCATGGATCTGGCGGACCAGGAATGGGTATGTTCGGACAAAGAAACGGTGATTTCGAAAGACCTGACGGCTTTACACGCGGTTCACACCCTTGTTTCAATCAAGACACACAGGATTAGCAGCAGATAAAGCATGAATTGAGCGCTCCCACCAAGGGAGCGTTTTTATTCATTATATGGGGTATAATAAGACAAGGAGGTGGCTATGTCGTATTCGATTTGGATAGTGGAAGATGAAAAAAGCATATCGGACATCATAAAAGCGTATCTGGAAAAAGAGTCCTATTCGGTCACCCAGTTTATGGATGGCCTATCGGCAATGAACGCGCTAGAAGGTGAACTGCCTTCTTTGATGATTCTTGATATCAACCTCCCGATCTATGGCGGGCAGGATATCTTAAAAAAACTACGTGAAAGCTCCGACTTACCGGTTATCATGCTTACCTCGCTATCCGATGAAGTAAGCCGTATCAAAGGGTTTGAGCTAGGAGTGGATGACTATGTCACCAAACCCTACAGCAATATTGAACTTGTGCACCGGGTTAAAAGGATTCTTATCAGAACCTACGGAAAGGCGGAACAACTTAAAATTAGCAAGGAGCTTTATATCGACACAAAGACCTATGAACTCTTTTTTAATGACAACCGGATCGATCTTACCACCAACGAGGTACGTGTTTTAATGACCCTGGTCAAAGAGAAGGGCCGTGTCCTATCGCGTGAACAGGTGATTGAACTGACTTTCGGTTACGCTTATGAAGCGACTCCGCGCAATATAGATACCTATATCAAAAATATCAGGCAGAAAATCGAAATAGATCCAAAAAGTCCAGAGATTGTACGGACAAAGTATGGAATAGGGTATTATTACGGAGGCGGATTATGAAACTGAACAGCTACTTCACCAGAATGCTTCTGATCGCTCTCGTACTGATGATCGGATTTATCTTTCTTACGACGACGCTTGTGATCAACCAAAAGTTCAACACCTTTTTGTTCAAGGAGCATAAGGACAAGCTCGACATGCTCGAAAAACAGGTGCTGGAATTGATCACCGCGTCGACTGAAGAGGAGTTTAAGACTGAGTTCAATGAACTTGAAAATATCCTTTCCGGCACAGGCTACATTCTGGCGATACAGAGCGAAGAGGGTCAAACGATCATGGTCGCAGGAGAAGTGAGAGACCATAGAAATATGATGAACCGCATGATCAGTGAGAAAACTGAAGAGAGAACGCTCGCAGTAGACGGAAAAACAGTCGGTAATCTGATCATAAGGTACCAGGGCGACTTTAACGCATCAGTTGCTGCAATGGAGTTCAAGCAGACGCTTTTGATCTCGATGTCCGTCGCTGGAATCTTGAGTGCCATCTTCATCATCCTACTGGGCAGGCATATGTCCAAAAAAATCACTGCGCCTGTATACGGCGCGATCGGGGTAGCCCAGAAAGTAAAACGAGGGGACTACAAGGTCGTCGCACGTAAAGACTGCGGGATTGAGGAACTGGACGAACTGAACCGGTCCATCGATACCATGGCGCAGTCGCTGTCGGTTCAGTCCCAGCTTAGGAGGCGGATGATGGAACAGATGGGACATGAAGTGAAAACGCCTTTGTCCATCGTAAGAACCCAGTTGGAGGCCGTCAAGGATGGTATGGTCGAACTGGATGGCGACCGGGTCGGTCAAATGCTAGAAGAGGTCCATGAACTGTCTCGGCTGGTGGAAGGCCTTGAAAACGCCGAGGAGCTGGCAGAAGAGTTCGAGCAGGTACATCTTGAGAACATCGAGTTGCATGATTTTTTAAAGGCAGTGGTTCAGCGAACCGAGTATAACTTTTCAAAAAGAGGACTGACTGTGATGCTGACTCAGAACGTGCGTCCAATCCTCTACAGCGATAAAATCAAACTGAAGTCGATTCTTTTAAACCTGCTTGTCAATGCGCAGAAGTATGCGCTTGCACCTGGATTTGTTTCTATCAAGGTCGAAAGATCAGGTGATTTCATCGAGATCGCGATCCATAACAAAAAGACGGCAGAAATAGAGTTAGATGTCAAACAACTAGGCTATGCTGGGTATAGGGGAAACAGACAGTCGCTCGATGGAAGAGGACTTGGGCTTTACATCGTCAGCAGATTATCTGAACAACTGGGTGCTGCGGTCGATTACAGGGTCACAGAAGACACCTTTGAAGCGATCGTGAGAATGAAAGCGACAGGTAAGGAGCTAATGTAAAAATATGGTATTAGTTTCACGTGGAACGTGTATTTTTTTACCATTTATCATCAAAAGGAGGAATTCGAGTGAAATACGCGGTAATATCTGATGTACACAGCAATCATGTCGCACTGCAAGAAGTACTTACACACATCAAAGGGCAAGGGGTTGACGGTATTATCTGCCTTGGAGATCTCGTTGGATACCATACATTTCCAAATGAAGTGATCGACCTAATCAAAAGTTCAGGTGCAACGACAATCATGGGAAACCACGACCTTAAGTACTTGAGAAACGATCATCCGAAGGATGTTGTAGGAAGCTTTATGGCTAAACACATCACTAAAGAGAACAGAGAATACCTCGAGTGCCTACCGCCAGAACATCTCATGGTTGTTGAAGGCCTTACCCTTCAATGTGTTCACGGGAGTCCTGACAATATTTCTGAATACATGTATGCGGATGGGGACAACACCGAATCGATAATGCTGACCCTGGATGCGGACATTCTGCTTGCCGGGCATACACATTTTCCCTTAATCGAACAATTTGGCAATAAATGGTACATCAATTCAGGAAGTGTCGGAAAGCCAAAAATCGGATCGATCGAAGCGACCTATGTGCTGCTTTCGCTACTCGACAAAACAGTAGAGGCCGAAATCATATATGTACCCTATGACAACACCCTGATCGTCGAGGATCTCAAAAGGCATGGGTTTCCTGAATCGGTGATTACATCAGCAATGACAGGAAAAGCATAGGAGTAGGGCGCGGCATGTCAGCCACATGTGTGCGCCTTTTTTATTTGCTTCTCCAGCGGTAACATCGGTTACGCCTATATTGTTCAATTGCCGCTATACTATGTTTAGAAATCAACGCGAATCAAATGCGAAACATAAGAGGAGAACAAGAATGGCTATTAAATCAATCATCAACAAACTTTTCGGTAAGGAAGACATGATAAGCACAAAGGATATGACAGCACAGGAAATGTATTGCTATCAGTGTCAGGAAGCAGCGGGCGGTGTGGCATGTACAAAAGTAGGCGTATGCGGAAAACCTGTAGATGTGGCGAACCTGCAAGACTTGCTGCTGTTCGTCTTAAAAGGTGTCGCCCAGTACAACTCACTTGCGAGAAAGAACAACCTGAATGAGGCGAAAACGGATAAGCTAATATTAGACGGACTGTTCGCGACGATTACAAACGCGAACTTTGACAAAGACGTCTTCCTAAGTAAGATAGAAGCAGCTATCAATGAGAGAGAGGCTGTTAAGCTCAGACTAATCAAAAACAACATCGATCTACCAGAGGTGCTGCACGATTCGGCGACTTGGCTTGCGCCTAGAGCGTCATTTGAAGCAAAAGCAGCGACTGTCGGCGTACTTGCGACTGAAAACGAGGACGTGCGTTCATTAAGAGAGCTGATCACTTACGGTCTGAAAGGTATGGCTGCATACGGTATGCATGCGCTGCACTTAAGCAAGGAGAACGAAGAGATCAATGCCTTCATCGAAGAGGCTCTACTTGCATTAACGGACGACACTCTTGGCGCAGAAGAACTTGTCGCGCTTACGCTTAAGACCGGTGATTTTGGTGTGAAAGTCATGGCGCTCCTTGATGAGGCGAATACGACAGCTTATGGAAACCCGGAAATCACAGAAGTCAACTTGGGCACAAGAAACAATCCCGCGATTCTAATCACAGGTCACGACCTGAACGACCTTGAAATGCTGCTTGAGCAGACCAAAGGGACTGGAGTGGACGTCTATACCCACTCAGAGATGCTTCCTGCGAACTATTATCCTAAATTCAAGCAGTACGACAACCTGGTAGGCAACTACGGTAACGCATGGTGGAAGCAAAAAGAGGAGTTTGAGACATTCAACGGACCAGTACTCTTCACCACAAACTGCATCGTACCGCCAAAGGGTGAGGTGGTTGAAAGAATCTTCACAACCGGTTCATCAGGATTCCCAGGCTGCAAACACATCGATGAAGTAAAGGGTACGAAAGACTTCAGCGCGATCATCGAAATGGCTAAGACGCTACCGGCTCCAACTCAAATAGAAGAAGGAAAAATCGTCGGCGGTTTCGCTCATGCTCAGGTCTTCGCCCTTGCCGACAAAGTGGTAGATGCGGTTAAAACAGGAGCGATCAAGCAATTCTTCGTGATGGCGGGTTGTGACGGTAGAATGAAGTCACGTGACTACTACACGGAGTTCGCACAGGAAATACCGAAGGATACAGTAATCCTTACAGCGGGCTGTGCAAAATACAAGTACAACAAACTGGACCTTGGCGACATCGGCGGTATTCCAAGAGTTTTGGATGCAGGTCAGTGTAACGATTCCTACTCACTTGCTGTGATCGCGCTAAAACTAAAAGAGGTCTTTGCACTTGAAGACATCAACGAACTGCCGATTTCATACAACATCGCATGGTACGAGCAAAAAGCGGTCATCGTTTTACTTGCACTACTTGCACTAGGTGTTAAGAACATCCACCTTGGACCAACGCTTCCAGCATTCCTATCACCGAATGTGGCGAAAGTTCTTGTAGATACGTTTGGTATCGCAGGCATTGGAACTGTTGAAGATGATATTAAACTGTTTCTAGGTTAAATGAAAAGCCCACGCTACTAAGCGTGGGCTTTCTAATTTTATAGTAGAAAAAATAGCAGTTGCATTGCTAGAAAACAGCCCCTCTCCAAAGTAAGAGTTTCTCCTGCACCTAAGTCTTCCTAGTCCATAAAAAGTGGAATCACATCATGCACAATCGCCTGATGGAGCGTAACAAAATGCTGCGCTGCCAGGTCATCCGATACAGCACCATAACACTGCGCAGTAATCACAAGATCAAGCTCTTCGACCACATAAATGAACTGACCACCATGTCCATAGGCGGCAACAAGCGCTAGGCCATCCTTTTCACCCAACCACCAGTAATAGCCATAGCGGTTGTTATCAGGACTGCCGCCATCCGAATAGGCCTGATGGCTTGTTGATTCTAGGATCCAGTCTTCAGAAACAATGCGCACACCCTCGTATACTCCCCGGTGCAATACCATATCCCCTATTTTCATCATGTCCTGAGCGGTGAGAAACAAATCAAAGCCACCGTAGTTGTTTCCGCTTTTGTCCTTATGCCATACGGGTTCCTTGATGCCCAGTGGAGCAAAGAGCTTTTCATTTCCGAACTCAAGCAGTGATCTTCCTGTGGCGTTTGTAAAAACAACAGAAGTCAAATAAGCCGCACCGTCGCTATAGTTGAAGGTAGTGCCTGGCGCGAAAGGCATCTTTCTCGACAGGACATGTGCGACAGGATCCTTGGCATTCTTGAGTCCGTGATACTCGCTAGACAGGTCGCTGCTATTCCACACAAGCCCTTGGCGCATCGTGAGTAGATCCCGGATCGAAATTTCTGCAAGGCGGTCAGTGTTCTCGTAAGGTGAAAGGTCAATGAAGTCGCCGATGGACTGGTCGACACTTTTGATAAATCCCTCATCGATGGCAATGCCTACAAGTAGCGAGGTAACGCTTTTTGTGTCGGAATAGATGTTGCTTGTTTTTTCTCCACTGCCGCTGTTAAAATAGGTTTCAGTAATGACTTTGCCATGATGTGTAATGGTGAAGTTTTGTAGCTGGTTAAGCGACTCGAGCTCCGTAAGAATTTCATCGATGCGGTCCATGAGGACCTGATCGTTTTCCTCCTCAAAAACAGCATCAGTACCCTCTTCGATAACAGCTGCATCTACCGGATTTTCTGTAGATAGCTCCTGCCGGCTACAACTAACACCTAAAATCACCACGATCATACATAGTACTGCAAGTAAATTTTTCATACAAACTCCCCCCTTTTCTCTTAATATACCAGAAGTAAGCCTTATTAATCTTAACAAATAGTAGCATTCTAAGGTGCTTAAAGGGATAAAATGATATGATAATACTAGAAAATTAGAGCTGTGGTCGAAAAACCTACTTAAATAGATGAGCTTTGATGGAGGAAGAATGAGAACAGAAAAAGAAAAGATGTTATCTGGGGAACTATATGAGTCTTGGGATGCTGAACTCATCGAAGAAAGAAAACATGCCAGAAAAGTGATGCAGGCCTTCAACACTCTGCCCTTTGACAGCGAAGACGAAAGAGTAGAGATCCTTCGCAGCTTATTTGGCAGTACGCAGGGGTGGCTAAAAATTGAGCCCAATTTCAGATGTGATTACGGGTACAATATTCATGTAGGTAAGAACTTTTTTGACAATTTTGACTGCGTCTTTTTAGATGTCTGTAAGATAGAAATAGGCGATGACTGCATGTTGGGGCCGGGAGTCCATATCTATACTGCCAGTCATCCACTGGATGCGAACGAACGGATAATAGGTCCTGAGTATGGCATAGCTGTGAAGATAGGCAACAAAGCATGGATAGGCGGACGTGCGGTCATCCTACCAGGTGTTACAATAGGCGACAACGTGGTTGTTGCATCAGGTGCTGTGGTTACAAAGGATGTTCCCAGCAATGTCGTAGTCGGCGGAAACCCCGCAAAGATCATCAAACAGTTGTAACAAAGCACTAGATAAAACTAATAAGACAAGGAAGGCCACATATGAACATCACCCTGATCACCGTAGGAAAAATAAAAGAAAAGTACTTCACAGGCGCTATCGACGAATACGCAAAGCGACTAACAAAATACTGCAAACTCACACAAATCGAAGTGCCTGACGAAAAAGCACCCGAAAACCTTTCTGCAGCGCAAATGGAACAGATCAAAGAAAAAGAAGCCGAAAGGATTCTAGCAAAGGTCAAAGACACCGACTATGTCATGACACTTGAAATAGAGGGCAAGCAGTTCACCTCAGAAGGACTTGCAAACCACATCAACCAGCTTGGCATCACAGGTAAATCAAGCATCGTACTGATTATCGGAGGCAGTCTAGGACTTGCCGACAGCGTGAAAAAACGTAGCGACTTCAGCCTTAGTTTCAGTAAAATGACCTACCCGCATCAGTTGATGAAGGTGGTGCTCCTTGAGCAGGTGTATCGGGCATTTAGGATTATTAGGAATGAACCGTATCATAAGTAAAGGCGGTTTTTTGTTGGGCTGCTCAGTGTGTGTCCAGATGATCAATCATATGTTAAAAGGCTTTTGCCAGAGGCTGTTGTTAGCTATGGTGATGCATTATCTTCACTTGAGCAAAGAGAGGTACTTTTTGTAGGAGATGCAATAACTACACCATGTATAGTTAATATAAAAGAAACAAATCCGACTCCAAAATAAGATGATATCAAATTCTATACAGAATGGCAGAAAGATTGGCTAGATATCGTTTTTTCTGATTTTACAAATCAAATCAATAAGAATAAGCAATAAACTGCTGATAGATCCGTTACGGTGTGTGAAGCGTACACTACTTAACTGAGGTTAACAAAAGTCAGAACTTAGAATATGAAAATGCCTACTCTTTAAGGGAGTAGGCATTTTGTTTTGCTTACAATTTTATAGGATAGTGAATATTTTTTTATGATTGTCCAAAAAAATTAAAGTTTATATTGTTTCACATACTGCGGTATGTTATATTATTATCAAATGAACATACCGCGGTATGTAAAAGCTGACTCTGGAGGGAGAATAACATGAATTATGAAAATTTGATTGTGCGAGGTATGCAATGGGTTAAAGAGCTACCACATCATGAAGGACAGATTACGGAGAAAGGTTACCCTGTAATAATGAGTAATGATCTTGTTAAAGAAGCCCAAGTCTGGGTGTGCCCAGCATTAATGGTTGCTGATGAAAGAGTTAGTAAGGCCATTGAAATGGGGATGATGGGCAAGGCTGTTCCACATGTTCATGACGGGGATGAAATGTATCTAATCGTTGGTGAGGAAGGAAGCACAACAGTAGCCGTGACTTTAGGGGAGGATTATTATGAACTGACAACACCTGCCGCTGTTTATATTCCTGCAGGATTGCCTCATTCAATCACTCCTCTTAGAGCGACGTCGGGTAAATTTGGCGGTGCGTGTCCAGTCTTCTTTGGAACATCATATGAAACTTATCCAGTCCCTGAGAACCCACTAAAAATAGAAAGCACAGAGCAGCTAATAGTCAAAGACATGCAGTGGGTTAAAGACCTACCACATCATGAAGGGCAGATTGGTGAAAAAGGATATCCAGTAATTATGAGTAATGAGTTTGTTGATGCAGCAAAAGTATGGGTATGCCCTGCTCTTATGAAAGTTGATGAAAAGGTCAGTAAGGCCATTGAATTGGGAATGATGGGAAAAGCGGTTCCGCATACACATGATAAAGATGAGATGTACTTGCTAGTAGGTGAAGATGACGCAGCAACTTTTGAAATTACTCTAGGAGATGAAGTTTATGATGTAAATGTGCCATCTGCTGTATATATTCCTGCGGGTCTGCCTCATGCTATACAAGTAAAAAATGCCGTTCCAGGCAAATTTGGTGGTGCAATTCCAGTATTTCTAGGGACTGAATACATTACGAAACCAATTTAGGGATAGATTCAATACAATAGAAAGGAAAGCGGATTATGAGCAGTAATTATGAACATATATTAGAGTCGCTGGAGAATGATTTTGGAGATTGGTTTAACAAAGGGTATGAAATTCCAGAGATGACCAAAGATCTTTACCCATATAATCATACATTTTCTCCGATCATGATTAACAAGACGAAAGTAAAAAATCGTATTGTTATGGCACCTATGGGAAATATCTGTATGGCAGATGAAACAGGTAGACCAAGCGAAAAAATGATTTCATATTTTGAGGATCGTGCAAAAGGTGGAGTTGGATTAATAACTACTGGGCTTGTACCAACGAGTTATGGAATTGATCCTTCTCTAGTCGAACCTGGTGGAATGTCAATTTTTCCAAGAATAGATAGAAGTCGTACTGTATTTGCAGGGTGGCGCGACCTCTCGGCTGCATGCCATGCTCACGGATCAACTCTCTTTATTCAGCTGACACCAGGCATGGGTAGAGTTGGGAATCCACAATGTCTTGTTACACAGAAAAGAATGCCGGTAAGTGCTTCGTGGAATCCAAATTTTTATATGGGTATCGTTCCGTGCAAAAGACTTTCTGATCGTGCGATTACAAAGATAGTCAAAAATACTGGTCAAGCGGCAGCAGATGCAAAAGCAGCCAATATTGATGGTGTTTACTTACATGGTCATGAAGGCTATTTAATGGAGCAGCTTACAAACCCAGCATTCAACAGAAGAAAACTAGGTAAATACAAGGATTGGCAAGCATTTGGAATTGAAGTCATAAAAGAGATTAGGGAAAGATGTGGAAAAGACTATCCAATTATGTACCGTATAGACCTATCGCTGGCACTAAATGCGACATACGGGGACAGGATGGATACAGAAAAATCTCTGACGAAGTTCAAGAACGAACGGACAATAAAGCAGACGCTGGAGTACATGAGTAACCTTGTCAAAGCGGGTGTGGACATTTTTGATGTCGACTTGGGATGTTACGATAACTGGTGGTTGCCTCATCCTCCATCATCAATGCCTGCGGGATGTTTCTTACCTATATCTGAAATCGTAAAAAAACACTTCAAGCAAAACAAAATTCTTTCAAATGCTGGTGTTGAAGTTCCTGTGGTAGCTGTTGGAAAACTTGGTTACCCAGATTTAGCAGAACAAGCTCTACGCGACGATAAATGCGATATGATCATGTTAGGACGTCAACTTCTTGCAGATGCAGATTTTTCAAATAAGATGTATAGAGGAGATATTGATTCCATCATTCCTTGTATAGGATGTCAAGAGGGATGTGTTAATGAGTTCATTGAAGGGGGACATCCACAGTGTGCTGTGAATCCAAAGACTGGATTTGAATCTGAAATACAGTTCTTGCAGCAAAAGGCTGACTTAGCTAAGCGTACTGCGGTTATTGGTGCGGGTCCTGCAGGTATTGAAGCTGCAATTACCCTTGCTCAGCGAGGACACAGTGTTGACATTTATGAAAAATCAGACAAAGTTGGCGGAATGTTGATCCCAGGCTCAATTCCTAAAATCAAATACGAAGTTAAGAACTATTTAACTTATTTGGAAAGTTCATTAAGAAAAGTATCTGAACTTGACAGCTTTAATATCTTCATGAACCATGAAGTTAATGCTGATGAACTGAAAGGCAAAGGTTATGATGCCATCCTGGTTTCAACTGGTGCTGAACAGTTGAAGCCCCCAATAGCTGGTATTGACAATAAAAATGTAATCTATGCGATCGATTTGTTCCAGAATCCAGAGCTGGCTAAGAATGCAGAGAATATTGTAGTTGTTGGCGGTGGTGTTGTCGGATTTGAAGCTGCATATTACTTAAGTTATGAGATGCAAAAGAATGTTGAAGTGATTGAAATGTCACCCTATTTTATGAATCACACATGTACTGCAAATAGAGGGCATCTAATTCATTACGCCGAAAAAGCAGGTATTAAATTACACAACTGCACCAAGTTGAATAGTATAGAGTCAGATCATGTAAAAGTTGCAAAAAATATGTCACCTACAGTACCTGATCCATTTATAACTTGGGCACCATTACTACCTGAAAATGTTGAAGTACCACTATCTAAGTCAATCAAATGTGACAATAAAGATTTGCGTATCAATGCAAACCTAGTGGTGCTTGCAATGGGAACTAGGAATAATGACACATTATATTACAGCTGCGTAAAAAATAATATTGCAAAAGAAGTATATCAAATAGGTGACAACCTGAAACCTGGCCGTGTGTTGGAAGCGGTAAGAGCTGCATCTAAAATAGCACTGAACATTTAGTTGATTTTCATTATAGGTAAGAAATTAAGTTAATTAGTAAGGAGATAATCAAATCTGATTATCTCTTTTGTTTTCATTATGTTATAATATAGCAGATTATAACGGACTCCAATTAGTAAATGATATGAAAGGATGACCATGAATATCAGAGAACAACGATCTCAGAAGACTAAGGAAACAATTATTGAGGTTGCTATCGATCTAATAGAAAGTGCATCATTCGATATTGTAACAATCAACCAAATATGCAATAAAGCCAATGTAACCAAAGGTGCTTTTTATCATCACTTTGATTCAAAGTCTGATATAGTAGCTGAATACTACAAAATTAGAGTGTTAGACAATATTGATATAGAAAGATCAGAATATAATTCAACGAATACGGTTGAATTGATCGAAGAAATAACGTATAAATTGCTCATGCTGATACATGATCAAGGATTGGAATTTGCTAAACAGATATACAAGCACCAATTGGAAAAACCTTTAAAATATTATATTGTTGAAGGTGAAAAAACAACAGACTTTCTTGTTAGCTTGATACAAGAAGGACAATCAAACAGGGAAATACGTGATGATATAGATTGTACTACAATTGCTAATTTACTGATGAAGTTTTCTAGAGGGCTAATCTATGATTGGTGCATAAATGAAGGATCATATGTATTTAGTGAAGTTGCAAAAAAAGATTTTAGTATATTCATAGAGTCATTAAAATATGAATGATGGATCATTGAGTGTTTTCAGCACTCAATGATTTTTTTTTATTGGGACTGAATGTTTGAAGCATCACTTGTTGCCCCAATAGTACAATTTACTTCTGATTAATGTATTTTCTGATTAATGTATTTAATGAGTTATAAAACCGCGCTTACACCCGTTACGCAGAACCGTATCATAAGTAACTGCGGTTTTTTGTTTGATAGCTCCGATGCCTGCTGTGAATAGTGAAGTGATTTCTTAAATAATGATATTAACATATATTATTTTATAATTACCAGAGCAATACGCCTTTAAAGATAATTACATACACTTCAGCGAAAATAATGGAAATAAACCTACTGAATGTTTTAATAGCTTTTTAATCTGTGTACATTTAGGAAAAGCTTTACTTGAAATCGATAAACTCTCAGTGTGTGATTATTTTAAGCTTCTGTGGTATTATTGTATAGAAAGTAAAACTAATTTGTGTGATTATAATTTTTATGAAAAGTGGAATCATGACACCGATTTCTATTTAAATAAAATAATTGCACCTATAAGTGAAAGAATAGGAAGTTTGGTGATAATACAATGATAAATTATGATTCAATTTCAATCAAAACTTTAAAGATGTTTTTTATTGTAAACTCTATAGCAGGTCTCGGAGGAATACTCTCTTCAATAGTATTCCATAATATATATTTTAGTTTTGCCATCGTTATTCAACTTTTTAATATACTTGTGAGTATCACATTTTACTTTTTTATCACTAAAGTAAAGAAGTTATTTTTATTTAAAATAATGTCACTTTCTTATTATGTTACATTCATTTTGATTGGAATGTGGTATCAGTTGGGCTCTGCTCATCCGATGTTTATAGTATATTCTGTCATTGTAGGACAAGTTATTATTATGATTTATAAGAGAGTTAGTTCAATTATTTTTACTGCTTTATACTTAGGGCTGATATTAATTCTTGTTTATATTGATATGATTTATCGTGTGAATGATGTTAAGCTTGAAATCTTTAGTCTTGGTCGTCTGGTTGGTGTTTCTGTAATCATATCTGGAATATTAATTACGATATATTATAATAAAGATAAAATGATGCGTTTGATAGAAGAACTTAATGTTTTAAATAGAGTAGATTCATTGACCGGGGCATGGAATAGTTGTGCCCTATATGAAGACTTGGATGTATTTGAGAATGATTTCATAAGAAAATCAATCAATTATGTTTTAGTTTTTATAGATTTAGATGAATTTAAGCTTGTAAATGATAAATATGGCCATCAGAGAGGAGATACCTATTTAGTTAGTTTTGTAGCTTCTATAATGAGAAGACTAAGAAATTCAGATAAATTTTATCGTATTGGTGGAGATGAGTTCGTTGCTATCATTAGAGAAGAAGAACATCATAATGTAAAAGAGATATTAGATGATATTAACAGAAATATGAACAATACTGATGCTAACAATGTAAAGATGAAATTTTCATATGGGTCAATGTCTAGAAAAGAAAATGATGTTGATGGTAATGAGTTGATTAGAAGAGCTGATGAGCTAATGTATGAAAAAAAATCGAAGAATAAGCTGATGAATAGAGAATGAACATTAAAAAGTTTCGTTGAAAGCAATTTCATATTTAACTGAAAAGTGTTGATAAAAATCGCAGTTAAGTGTGATACGGTGAACCGTATCACAAGTGACAACGGTTTTAAATGGCGCAAAGGAGGTAAGGTAGCTAATGTTGTTTATGTTGATAGTAAAGGCTTCCGAGAATTCAGAGAAAGGGAATCTTCCCAGTGAAGTTTTGATGCAAGCGATGAGCAGGTATAACGAGGATCTTGTTGAAGCGGGCGTAAGGGTAATGGCAAAGGGACTGCATCCTAGTTCCAACGCTATGCGGATATATTATGGTGAAGATAATTGCATATCAGAAATTGTTGACGGACCGTTTGACAATACCGGTGATATAGTTGCTGGTTTTATATTGATTGATGTCAAATCGAAAGATGAAGCTGTATATTGGGCGAAAAGAATGCCTGACCCTCAAGGAAACGGTGAGGGTCAAGTTGAACTGCGACAGGTGTATGAGTTTTAGAAAAAACTCGATTTTGAATCTTACTCAGTTGAAAAAAGGATATATATCATAAGGAGGAGATCCCACCGAGGAGATGATGTTATGGGAAAGCGGTTCATTGGATTCCGAGGGTGCTGTCGATCGCTCTGATCGGTTTACTGCTTATGTTGTCCTTTGACGTGTTTGAAGAAGGAAAGTGGACGGAGATCGTGGTAGGTTTTTTCATGCATAACCTACCGACCATGGTACTGGCCATATTGACCTACTTTGCATGGAAAAGACCACTGGTTGGCGCATTCACCTTTTTAGCCGGAGGATTAATCTATCTGTTTGTCGCATTCTTCTTCATGACATTCGACTTTAAAGATGCGCTCATCAGCAGTTCGATCCTTTCGTTGCCGGCCTTATTGACAGCGCTGCTCTACTATCTTGACTGGAAACAAATGAAAAAAGCATGATGGAATCATAGTTTATAAACAACAGCGACGCTTTCCTTTGCGTTGCTGTTGTTTATTGTCTTTCATCTGATAAGGTGTCGCTTTGATGGAATAACATCACTCAGTAGCCCACAGTATTTGGACATCAGAAAATACTCATCAATCATGATTACAAAGCATATCGAGGAAGCTGATGAAAAACAACATCCGGTTTTACATAGGTGGAAAACGAATCCTTGGCATGAACTCTTTTCGCGTGAAGTGGATGAGCAATTAAGAGAGGAAATCATGTTTTATAAGGAAGAATGGGAGTTCTTGAAAAGAGACATTCTTCAGGAGATTGACTGTGACAAGGTAGTCATTGAGGGTTGTGCTTTGTTACCTTCTTTAGTGTCTGACTTGTTTCAAGAGAGCGATTGCTTCTATATGGTGCCCACACAGGGATTGTCCTTCATCTTGAGCGATAATTTTCGTGAGAAGCATCGTTACAAAAAAGAACAGGATCTTAAATTGAAGATCCTGTTCTTTTTACTTTTTTAACTTATGTCAGTTCAAATCTGTTCATTTCAGTTCTTAGTTGTCGCGCCTGGGACTGCACACGCTGGCCTTCAACCTTCAGAACTTTGATTGTGCTGAACTGCTCCTGAGAGTACTCGATCAGCTTGTCAACTGCTCCGGCGTTGTCGCTCAACCTTCCAGAAACCCCAGTCATAACATCTATGACCGCATCCTTTTCTTTGCTAACCTGCTCGATGAGATCGATGATTTCGTAAATTCTATTGTTGTTCTCTTCAATGGATCTGATCACACGATCGAACGCATGATTCATAACTACGATGGCATCCTTCTGATCAACGGTAATCGCCTCATTGGTAGCTACGTGCGTTTCAACGGTAGCGGAACGTCCTCTGAGCTCGCCAATGATCTTTTGAATGCTTTTAGTTTCCCTGGCGATCATATCGGATAACTCGCGCACTTGATTAGCGACTACCGAAAAACCTAAGCCATGTTCTCCTGCTCTTGCAGCTTCGATCGATGCGTTCAAAGCAAGCAGGTTCGTCTGTTTGGATATCTTGGTAATTGTGTCGTTGATCTGGTCGATATTTTCAACAGAACTCATCAGACACTTCATTTCAGACATCAGTTCCCTTGAAATGGAGCTGCTCTTCTCGGCATTGTCCTCAATAACCGTTACCTTTTCCATACTATCTCTGCTTTCGTTCTCAGTCTGCTTCAATGTAGAAACCGCCTGCATGGAGTTAGCAGAGATCACATCAATCTGACAGGCGATGGTCTGAAGGCTTGCCACACCGGTTTGCATTTCTGCCACAGAATCCGAAGTGGAAACGGCAATAGACCCAATAGCTTCCTTGCTGGCGGCAGTCCGCTCAAAAGCGATGTCGGAAACCGTACCCATCTCCATAGACGCTTCCTTAAGATCGTCTGCCGACTGGTGGATGGTTTTCATCAAATCCTGCAAGGAACCGACCATTTCATTGAAGGAGCCGTTCATCTTCTCGATCTCCTTATTGGAATGTTCATCCACCCGCAAGTTGAGCTGACCGTCAGCTAGTCGCCTAAAGTTGTCTGCAAGCACGTGCAGTGGTTTTAGCAACATGCTGGAATAAACAACCGCTATGATAAACACAAACACGGCCAAGATACCGGCAATGATTGCCGTTTCTTTCTTGACGGAATTTATAGATGCGTAAAATCCTTGGATTTCAACCAGAGACAGGATCCTCCACCCTGTCGAACCAAGGGTCCGTTCAACGTGAAAGTACTCGTCGCCCTCTGGCGCAGTCAGTATCTGTCCACTGACTTTCGGATTCCAATCGCTCATCATCGCTTCTTTCGAGTAGTGATGGACGATATGGCCGAATTCATCGTACACAATGGACTTCTGGTTGTCTGGAATGCCGGAAAGAAGCGATTCCATATCAAAGAAGATCACCATTGCACCAAGAGCGACGTCCTCATCCTGAATCAGGTAAGAGAACGGAATAATGTGCTTGCCCGTGGCACCAGACTCCATTGTCTCACCGATATAGGTTCTTGAAGTCGCATTCAGCTCAGCGAAGTAAGGCTTATTGCTGATCATCAGCAAACGATAGTTCTCTTTGTGCGCAGTGTTGTTGGTGATGATGTTCCCGTATGCGTCAGAAATGAAGAGTGTCTCATAGATCCCGCCGGAGTTTTTAATCGTATTGGACAGTGTTTCAAAAAGAGGATCATACTTTTTATTCCCCTGTATCGTGGCCCCATCCTGAAGATCGTGAAGCATGGACTGCAGGCTTACTTGGTTACCTAGAACTTCTAGCAGCTGTTTCGATGCATCGAGTTCCATTTGAATGCCCTGAGCGATCATTTCATTGTTCAGGGCTAGGAGTTCCGTATTGTGTTCAAGCATATCCGAATGGATCTGATCTGTCGTACGCAATGTGATCAGTGAGATCGGAATCAATGTAATCAGCAGCATCATGACTATGATCTGCGTGTTGAGCGAGGTTTTTCGCAGCTGGAAATTCTTCAGGTTGAATCCTCCTACCGTTTGTTTCGCATTTGCGGTTTTCAGCGCTTTCAAGCCGATAGCCTTCAAACCGAATGGTGATTTGGAAGCCCCTTTTCTTAGGCGTCGCTTGATAGGATTCTTATCTTTTATCATTTCCGAATGATCGCTCGTTTGGTTTGTTTCCATCTGAAATACCCTCCATACTGTGTGTCCAAACCCAGTTAATAGCGTAATGCCAAGACGTTGACATCACTTTGTGGATTTCGAATCACTGTTCGTCTTATTATTGACTCCAACGCCGTCAATACTTCCGTATTGATTTCCTTAATCTCATCATCAGGCTTTTGAATAAAGTATCCTTGGCCATATTGCACACCTAATTCGACAAGTGTGCTTAACTCTTCAAAAGTTTCAATGCCTTCAGCAATTAGGAGTATGTTCGACGCTCTCGAAAATTCAACCATGCCCTTTACGAGTGCATATTTCAAACGATCTTGATCCACATTGCGAATCAACCCCATGTCAAGTTTTACATAATTTGGCTTTACATCGATGATCAGATTCAGTCCTGAGTAACCTGCGCCGGCATCATCAATGGCAATTTTAAAATCCTGATTCTTATAGTGATCGATGGTTGATTTGAAGCCGTTCAAATCAGTTATGACATTCCGTTCTGTGATTTCGAATATAACATTTGATGGGGTGATTTCATATTGATCCAAAAAAGCTTTCGTAAAACCAGACTTATAGCTTTCATCATGCATTACGTTTGGATTCACATTGATAAAAAGCTTTTTATCGTAGGGGGGTATCATGAATTTGAATGCTGATTCAAGGGCGGTGGTCCTACACAGTAGTTCCAAATCCCACAGCCTGTTAAACTTTTCGGCAATTGTGAAGAGCATATCAGGGTTTTTGATCGCACAATCATGTGTGATTCTGCTGAGGGCTTCATGACCCAATACGCTGCCGTCTCTAAGGGAGATGATCGGTTGAAAAACAGTTCTGATTTTCTTATTGCTGACGATATAGTCCAGCGCATCTTTCATTTGATTGCTCATCTTTGCTAACCTCGATCAAGTAATTTCGTCACTTCTTATTGGTGTCACTTCAACTCATAATAGAACAGTCAAGTTAAGACAAAGTGATTGTAGGGTAAAGATTATGTAAATTCTATTGTCTTGACTGGACTCAAATGAAAAAAGTATAATGGTAGTGTAGTTGACATTACCGCAAATCATGAAGGAGTATTCATATGAAAATAGAAATCTGGTCCGACTATGCATGCCCGTTCTGCTATCTTGGTGACAGAAAACTTGCACTTGCATTGAATGATTTTGAACATAAAAGCGAAGTGGAGATAAGCTATAAGAGTTTTCAGCTTGATGTGAACGCCACGAGCCATCCGGGCGTCGATGTCAGCACGTTGATCTCACAGAAGTACGGCATCGGCTATGAACAAGCCAGAGCGTCCAACGACAAGATCGTCAAGGCGGCATACGCTATCGGGCTTGAGTATGATTTTGACAACCTTAAACCCAACAACACGGCACTTGCCCATCAGGTGGCTAAATACGCCGCGAGCCTAGGCAAGGAAGCACCTCTTGTTCAAAGGCTCTTCAAAGCCTATTTTGAACAAGGGTATGACCTTGGCATCAAGGAAAATCTGCTTAAGCTTGCAGGCGAGGTGGACCTTGATGCGATGGAGCTAAGCGGCGTACTGGATGCCGGGACCTTTGCCAAAGAGGTGCACAATGATCAGGAAGCAGCTGCGAAGCTTGGAATCCGTGGGGTGCCCTATTTTGTATTCGACGGCAAGTATGCGGTTTCGGGTGCACAGGATGTGGATTACTTTAAAAAGGTACTCGAAGAAGTGCACCTGGACAAAGCCTAAATGGATTTTGACGATAAAACCTCAGTAAGTGATAGGACTTACTGGGGTTTTTGAATATAATAAGACGATGATGCAGTGCAATGTTTATCAAGGAAGTGAGCGATATGAAAAAGAACGGACCTACCGGAACTGCCCATACAGTCGATTATAAGGAAGTCTTTGAAAAAGCCTATCAGCTGATGAACGAACCCATCATCAGCGGCAACTGCGGTGAGCTCTGCGGATATCACTGCTGTAGGCCAAGCGACGGTTCTGAGGAGAAACTGGGCATGTACCTTTTACCGCTTGAGTACGAATATATGCAAAGTGAAGTTGTGAAGGATTTTGAAATACACACAAGCCGTCTCTATGAGATGCCGGCAAAGATAAAAAAACTCTACTATATCCACTGCCATCAGGATGAAGGCTGCCTTAGGGATTATCGGCCGATTCAGTGCAGGACCTATCCCTTTGAGCCGCATCTTGAAAACGGGGAGTTCTCGCTTGTTATCGAAAAGGATCAGCTGCATGCCTGCCCGCTGCTTGAAGGGTTTTCCTCATGGCGTCAGGAGTTCATCGACGGGGTCTATGACGGTTGGCTGGAGCTTTTAAAGGTTCCGATCATCAAGTATCATGTGAACTACTATTCAGAGGAAAGGACCAAGACCGGCAATGTACTAAAAAAGTACTCTCGTGAAGTGTTATAATTGACTTAACAAATCTACGATACGATTGGAGCGAATGAGATGAACCTTCCTATTTTAAGTTCCAAACTGAATAAGCCACAGCTGATGGGTCCTGTCGTTACCAGAAAGGCGATCCAAACCAAGCTGAACGACGACAAGGGCAAGAGGTTGATCCTTGTTTCTGCTCCGGCGGGATCAGGTAAGTCCACGGTGATCAACGAGTGGATTTCTGTCAATCGGCTGGAGCATATCTGGTATTCCCTGGATGAATGGGACAACGACCTTCAGCTGTTTTTCGCTTATCTGATCACTGGGATCGAGCGCATCGATACGGCTATCGGAGCCGAACTGAAGCAGTTGCAGGAAGGGTTCCAGTCCATCGGGTTTGAACCCTTCTTAAGGTCGATGATCGGACTGCTCCATCAGATAAGGACGGAGTACGTGCTGGTTTTGGATGACTATCATTTGATTGAGAACACGCAGATCGATACGGTGCTTAAGATGCTTGTCGACCATACACCCCAGACAATGCGGTTGGTGGTCGTGACAAGGGAAGACCCTCAGCTTTCGATATCGAAACTAAGGGTCAAAGGACAGCTTAAGGAGATTCGCATATCGGATTTGAAGTTTAACGAAGAAGAAGTGAAGGATTTTCTAGAAGGACAGCTCAAGGTCCAGGTCACCGGCGAAAGCATCCGTCTTCTGACGGTACGCACGGAAGGGTGGGTCGCTGGATTGCAGCTTGCCGCCCTATCCATGCAGGGGCATGACAACATCGACGCCTTTATCGAGGAGTTTTCAGGAAATCATTTTTACATCATGGATTATCTGATTGAAGAGGTGCTGGTTGCCTTGTCGCCTCAGATCAAGGATTTTTTGCTCAAGACGTCAATCTTAGATTACTTCTGCGGCGGCTTGTGCGACGCGCTCTTGAACTCAAACCACGGAACAAGCCAGAAGATCATCCATGAGATAGAACAGGCGAACCTGTTTATCATCCCGCTCGATCAGGATAGGGGCTGGTTCAGATACCACCACCTGTTTAGGGACCTCATCCATCAAAAACTTACAGAAAGCGCGCAGGAACATACAGATGGACCTGTCACTGAGATTCACAAGAAGGCAGCGGACTGGTTCACATCAAACGGATATGAAAGGGAAGGCATCCATCATTACCTTAAAGCCAGTGCCTTCGATGAGGCTGCGGGCCTTATCGAAAACGCATGGGACGAGATGGATGTCAATCTGCAGGCGGCGTCTTGGCTAAGCATGGCGGAGCTCCTGCCTGAGGACGTGATAAGGAAAAGACCGGTGCTTGCCGTTGGATACGCTTGGTCGCTGCTTGATACGGGTGATTTGGAAAACAGCGTCAAGTGGCTTGAGATCGGTGAGTGTTTGTATAAGGAATACTTGAGCGTCGGGAACGAATACGGACTGCTTGTTTCGGACCTGAAGCAGTTTGAACTGATTCCTGCCAATCTGGCGTCGGCCCACGGATATATCGCTGCTGGTACGGGAGACATTGAAAACCTGTTCAGGCATGCGGGTGACGCCTTGGCGAAAACGCCCGAGCACGCCTATTACAAAAGAGGGGTCATTGCGACGCTTCTGGGATTTGCGCACTGGTCGATAGGCGAGTTTGAAGAAGCCGAAAGGATAATAGCAGGTGCGAGGAAAGATGTCGAGAAGCAGGTGAACCCGCTTACTGTCAACAGTTTCAGCATGGTGCTCGGCGAACTGTACATTCAGCAGGGTCGATTGAATGAGGCGGAGAATCTCTTTGCAAGTACCATCAGGAGAGTCGAACAAGAGGGGCAAGCGGGAATACTGCTTGCCAGTCTCTATCTGGGTCTTGCCAAGGTCGCCTTTTTAAGGGCGGACCACAAGGTCGCGCATGAGTTACTCGCAAAGAGCAAGGCCCATAGTGCCAAGTATGCGTTTATGGACTGGGAATACAAGTACTACCTGCTGCTTTCAAGAATCTACTGCAGCGAAGGACTGTATGAGATGGCCCTTGATGCCGTAAGTGAAGGGAAGAAGCACTATTACATGAATCCGATTCCTGATCGTATCACACTCGAGGACATGGAGGTGATGATTGCGATCGAGCAGGGCAGATCAAGTACCGCTAATCACGCCATAAGTGAAATGAACTTTAACGAGGGTGTACCGGTACTGCTTGAAACCAGCGCCTGCCTGTATATGAAATACCATCTAAGTCCGCTCAGTCCTGAACCGAGCAGTAAGAAGCTTGATGAGCTGAGTGCGCTCTGCCAGACCATGCTTGCCAGTGCGCAAAAACAAGGCCGAAGCGGACAGGTGGTCGAGTACGGGGTCATAAAAAGCGTAATCGTAAAAAGGCAGGGCAAGACAGAAGAGGCTAAGCGGCTGATGGCTAAGGCGGTGGAGCTCGCGAAACTCGAAAAGTACTACCGGCCATTCATCGACTACCTGAGTGAAAAGGAATATAAGTGTATTGTAACGACAGACCTTGTCAGTTCGGAGAAGGAGCTTGCCAATCAGCGTCTCACAGAACCACTTACAGTGAGAGAACTTGAAGTGCTGGCTCTGATCGTGGACGGCTTATCCAACCAGGAGATATCCGACCGGCTGTTTCTCGCGCTAAGCACGGTTAAGGGATACATCCACAATATCTACGGCAAGTTGTCTGTCACTAGAAGAACAGAAGCGGTTCAGGTATCTAGAAATTTAGGTCTGATTTGAGCAAGTAGTACTCAAATACCCTACTAAAGTTGGTGTTGCGGCCTCCTGGTTTCATGTATGATGGTCTTAGATCAAAACATGATGACCAGGAGGTTTTACTTATGAACGCAAACAGGGCTAAAAAGACAGGAATTGAACTACCGACGCTATTATCGACACTTTGGATTTTTCTTTCACTGAACTATATCTTATGCGACGTTTTGAGCAACATGGAGATGGAGGCGCTTAACGGACTGCTGATCGGAAATATCGGCGGCATCGAGCTCACACAGGGCTTCATCCTGATTGCAGGCATTTCGCTAGAGATTCCTTTTCTGATGGTGGTACTTTCGAGAATCCTACCCTTTAAGTCCAATCGAATGATGAACATGATCGTTCCCGTACTGATGATCGTGTACCAATTAGGGTCATTCGCAGTCGGAACAGATGCGACGCTTCACTACATGTTCTTCTCGGCTGTGGAAATACTTGCAAACCTTGTGATCTTGGGACTAGCGATCAAATGGAAACCGGCCAGCCTGTAAAGGATGTGGACATATGCGATATGAGATCATTGTAAAGGGCTACTTGAAAAGCGTTAGCGGTGAGCGCTTTTGCGAGATGGATAGTGAAAACCTTGAGAATGCGATGACGCGCCTGAGCGGGGAGATCGTAGACCAGTCAGCACTTTTCGGAATTTTAAGAACGATCAACAATCTGGGAATAGAACTCATTTCTGTCAATAGACAATCATAGGAGGAATCAAGATGAGAATCAATAAAATCGGCGGACTCACAGCAATTGCCTTGACCGTCATCTACTTAATCGGAATTGTGATGAACGTCACGATGCTTGATACTTCAAGCATCACAGATGGAGTTAAACTTGTGGAGTTTATGAGAGACCACGAGGTGTTGATGTACGCTTGGATCACACTATTGTATGTCGTCTTCGGAATCATCCTAGTGGTATTGTCTTTGGCGATCCATGAAAAGTTAAAGGTTGCTGATGTCTTCCTCAGCAAAGTAGCCACCGCGTTCGGACTGATATGGGCAGGACTTGTGATTGCCAGCGGCATGGTCCACAATGTCGGCATGGGAATGGCCATCGATATGTTAAGCACTAGTCCGGTTGAGGCGGGTCAGTTCTTTAAAATGATAAACGCGATCCATATCGGCTTAGGTGGTGGCAATGAAATCAACGGTGCGATCTGGACGCTTGTCATCAGCCTGATAGCTCTTAAGCATGGACTTTTCAAGAAGTGGATCAATGTACTTGGAATGGTTGTCGGTATTGCAGGTCTTCTTACGATCGCACCTCCATTATTCGACTACGCGGTGATGGTATTCGCACTGGGTCAGATGGTATGGTGGATCGGACTCGGTGTGAACATGATCAAGAGTGAATAGGATCCTATCGGATGAAAACTTAAAAAGCCAAGGTTCGATTGAACCTTGGCTTTTTCTTATAACAGCTGATATCCTTCTTTTTCGATCAGTTCGTTATGTACCCTTAACCCATCGACGATAATCGCGATATGTTCATTGAACTCCATGCCCAGCTCCTCCATGGAACTGATCAGTTCCTCACGATCGACGGCTCTTGCAAAGGGTTTGTCCTTCATTTTCTTTTTCACGGACTTGGCAGCAAGTCCTTCAAACCTATCCGGTCTCATCAGGGCGACTGCGATAATGAAACTGGCCATCTCATCCACCGCATGAAGGCATTTTCTTTCACGCGTGTCCCTAGGTACAGGCGAGTCCGTTCCGTGGGAGAGGATCGAGTCGATGAAGGACTGGTCCATACCGGAATCCTTTAAGAGTTCTGGCGCTTTCGCCGGGTGAATCTCGGGGTATTTTTCAAAATCGATGTCGTGTAAAAGGCCTAAAAGCCCCCATCTCACAGGGTCCTCGCCAAAGTGCTTCGCATAGGCGATCATGGCGGCCTCCACTGCTAACGAGTGTCTGAAAACCCTGTCTGTCGTCACGTGCATTTTGAGCAGATCAAGTGCGTCTTTTCTTGTCATCGCATTCTCCCTTCCTTGTTCGATGTCTTGTTCTTATTGTACCCGTTTTATGTCGACTTGTTGAGTGAATTTTCAAATTATTTATCATGGTTTAATCTCATGATATACTGGATAGAGGTAAACAAGCGGATAAGAGAAATGGAATGGATAGGATGAAGAAAAAAGAGTTGAGAATTATCGCACCGAAACTTCCAAAGTCGTTCATCGAGAATGAGCTTTTCACCCATCGGCTTGAAGATGAAGTGGAAATCATGGGTGAAAAGTTCAACAACTGCGACATAGAGGATATTACGGCACATAGGGCGCGCATCAGCGGGGTGGTCTTTAACAATGTCACCTTCAGGGAGGTCGGACTGATCGGTTGCGATATCGAGGATGTCGTCTTTGAAAACTGTGATCTGTCGAATATCAACCTAAGTGATTCGACGGTCTTTAGAACCGAATTCATCAACTGCAAGATGGTCGGAGCCAATCTGAGCGGCATCAATTTCCAGGACGTGGTCATGAAGAACTGCATGGGCCGCTACTCGAACGGCAGGTACTCGACATTCAAACACCTGTTGATGGAGGCATGCTCCTTTGAACTCGCCGATTTTCAAAATGCTCAGTTCAAGGAATCCAGATTTGACGAGTCAAGTTTCAGAGAGTGCCAGATGTCAGGGGCCAAGCTTTGGGGAATGGATCTGAGTAGTTGCGACATCGAAGGTATCGGGGTCAGGGTCGAGGATGTGAGAGGGGCTATGATCTCACCGGTCCAGGCGGTTTCACTCGCCCATCTTTTCGGACTGGTGATCAACGAGGAGATGTAGCGTTTGTAAGTTGCCAAACGCCATATACTGTGATATTGTAGATAGCGTTGTAGAATTGACAAGAATAAACTGGAGGTTTTAACGATGAGCGATTTTCCAAAATGCCCAAAATGCGGCTGTGAATATACCTACCACGACGGTACAATGATGGTTTGCCCTGAATGTGCGCACGAGTGGATGGATGCAGAAGAAGCGGTTGAAGACAATGCGGTAAGAGATGCCAACGGAAACATACTGCAGGACGGCGACGCCGTGACGGTGATAAAAGACCTCAAGGTAAAGGGATCTTCATCTGTGATCAAGCAGGGAACAAAGGTCAAGAGCATCAGACTGATCGACGGCGATCGGGACGACCACGATATCGACTGTAAGATCGACGGTTTTGGAGCGATGAAGCTGAAATCGATGTATGTGAAAAAATTATAAGCAAAAGCGTACCGCCATTTTTTAAAAATTGAGCGGTACGCTTTTTTTATTGCTCCCGATCTGCGATCCGTGCCCTCAGATATCGATGTATTTATCGATGTTCCTAGCCTTGATGATGCGCTCCTTCATGTTGAGCATGATCCGTTCATAGAGTTCATCGCCAAGAACGACATCCTCGACACCCGCATCGATATTCGGATTGTCGTTGATTTCAATCAGATACACTTTTCCATTTGACTCCTTAAGGTCCACACCGTAAAATCCATCTCCGATGAATGAAGTTGCCTTCAGTGCCGTCTTAAGGATGGCTTCTGGAACATCGATCAGTTTGACTGCGATGGAATCCCCCTCGGTCTGTTCGGCGGAGTTCCAGTTATAGATCTGCCAGTGTCCCTTTGCCATGAGGTACTTGCATGCGAAGAGCGGCTGGTTGTCAAGAATCCCGATGCGCCAGTCGTAATCGGTCGGCATGAATTCCTGGGCGATCACGAATTCGGAAGTTTCAAACAGATGTGTGGTAATTGAAATCAGATCCTCGATGGTCTTGGCCTTATGCACGCCAAGGGAGAAGGCACTGTCGGGCTGCTTGATGACCATTGGGAAATTGAGCTTAGCTGTTGCGACGCCGACCCAGTCGATACCGGTGTGCAGAACCTGCGACTTGGGCATAGGTATCTTTGCGATCTGCATACGCTCCTGAAGGTAAAACTTATTGGAGCACTTAAGGATCGACCAAGGGTCATCGATGACAACCAAACCTTCCGCATGAGCGTGCCTAGCCATCAGATAGGTGTGGGAATTGACGCTTGTCGTCTCTCGGATGAAAAGCGCATCGAACTCATTGATCCTATGTGCGTCATTTTTTGTGATCACCTCGACGAAGAATCCGGCCTTATCGGCGGCTTTCTTGAACTTTTCAAGTGCGATAGGATTTGAAGGCGGATTCACCTCGCAGGGGTCGATCAGGATCGCAAGGTCGTATTCATAGTTTTTAATCCTGATACGGTTGAACTTTCGTTGCCCAAAATATTTTTGTGCCATTGCATTCAGATCAAGTTCGGTTAGAGCCTGCATCTCGTTGATTGTGACGAGTGCGGATGATTCGATGAGCCACCTTCCAGCCCTAACGAATTCAAAGCGAAGGCAAGGCGCTTCGAACAGCTGATAGAGCGCCTTGCTAAGCGGTGTGAGCTGTCCACTTATCTCATGTCCGAAGACGATCGTATAGGAGATATTCTGTCCTGATTCGAAGCGGAACCTTTCAGCGACCAGGTTCATGATGTCATCGGATATGCTGCTTGTGATGACTAGGTTTCCGATATCGGACATCGTCGCCACATTGGGGATGACCCGGTGGTCCCTTGCCGTAGCGAGAAGCGACATATAATAGCCTTTGGACTGATACGCATAGGAGTTCGTCAAGTTGAAGATCCGGTACTGGCCGCTTGTTTGAAACCTTTTTTGTGTCAGGTAGTCATTGGGGCTGATGACTTCTATGCTGGGAATACCGTTTAAAAAGCCATATTCACGCTCTGTGATGACTATATTTTGAAGTCTGCCGGTCTTTCTGACGAGATTATCAAGGCTTTTATGCATTCTGAAAGCGTTGATGCCCTGCGCATAATAATCTGGCAGCGTCTCCTTGATTTCATAGTGCTGCTTCTGGTACCAGCTGACCAGGCGCATGTCGGTCGCATCCGCTTCTAGGGATATCGTAAAGACACCGAGTCCTCTGGCATGGTTCTCACAGAATTCCAGAAGTTCTTTTCCGTATCCCTTTCCGCCTTCGTCGCTGCGGACGGCGATGGAATAGATCCTAACCGTATGTTTGAACACATGAAGAACAGCCGCGCCTATTCTTTGCCCATCTTCCAGGATGAACACCTCCAGATGCGCGCTGGCGATGCTGTGCCGAATGGTCTTCGTGAGGTCCTTCGGTCTTTGGAAAAGGAATCCTGTTCCAGTGTAACTAAAAAATCTAAATCACTCATGATTGCTTTTCTGATCTGATGCATGGTTCCTCCCTGGAACACTAAGTATGATTGCAACTTCATTCTACGCTTTTTGATGGAACTTGCAAGCGTAATTTTCTCAAATCCGGCATGTGTTTTTCATCAAAAAACAGTTATAGGAAAGTAGGGATGGGCAAAGGTTCATTAAAAGGATTATACTGATACTACTGAGAGTGCAATCATGGAAGAAGGACTCTTGATGGTGGATTTATAGCTATGTAGACGAAAATAAAAAGCAGCAAACCGTTAACAAGTCGGTTTACTGCTTTTTTGCTACATGGCACCTATCTTATCAAAGGGAAAAATCCTAAAATAGGCTTTGCCTTGAATTTTGCTATATGGAACGAATCCGACAGTTGGCTTTCGTGAGTCGGTGGAGTTGTTGCGGTTGTCGCCAAGTACGAAGACATGTCCCTCAGGAACGGTTCCTGTAAAACCGTCGTACATACGCTCGTCTTTAAGGTAATCCTCTTCAAGTGCGACACCATTGATGAATACCTGTCTTTCACCGATCACGATGGTATCGCCAGGCAGTCCGATGACCCTTTTAATGAGTTTTTTCTTCATGAATCCGTACAACTGAAGGTCGGATCTTATGACGACGATGTCGCCGCGTTCGGGTTCACCCAATAAATAGGAGGTCTTTTCAAGCAGGAGCAAGTTCTTATCCTCTAGGGTGGGCAGCATGGAATCGCCAAAGACGACCGACGGCCTGACAAAGATAAGGATGATCGCGCCGATAACTAGGGCGAAACCGATGGATTTTGTCCATTCTATTATTTCCAGCATGATTTTTTGCTTAATTTCTATTGTCATCTTATCCTCCAAAAAGTTCATTAACCCCAGTATACCGTTTTATCCATTGGGTGTTAACGGATAGCAAGGTGTGTTTTGAAGATGTAATAGTTTGTAATGGTTTTGAAATATAGTAGGTGGGATACGAAACAAAGTTTGTGTAGTAAAGGCAATGTTATATGCTAAAATAAAATCAAATGATGACAGGTGAGGTGGGTAAATGACATATAGAATCGATTTAGTAAAATGTGAAACTTTAGCGGTGAACAAGTGGTCTGGCGGGCTGACCACACAGATCGCAATTTTCCCTAATAACTGCGAGTATGGTGACAGGGACTTCATATGGAGAATCAGCAGCGCAGTTGTCGAGCTTGAGACGTCTACGTTCACCCGATTAGACGGGTACGACAGATTGTTGATGAGTCTTGAGGGCAAGCTTAAACTGAACCACGAAGGACACCACGACAAGGTGCTTGATGCCTATGATGTGGATGCTTTCAGTGGATCATGGCATACACAAAGCGAGGGTCTTGTCACTGATTTCAATGTGATTCACAGGTCTGGAACAAAAGCGACGCTTTTTGCCCGGGCATTGACAGGCGGTGCAATACCGGTGCCTATTTCTGAGGAGATCTCAGGTTGTGAAAAAGATGCCTTGACGCTTGTCGTCCACTGTCCAAAAGAACCCTTTAGCGTTTTCATTGACGAAAATGAACGGGTGGATCTTAAACGCGGAGATACCCTCTTAATCCATATCTCAGATAAGAAAGACGCGCCGAGTGCCGTACTTGAAGGTTCAGATGCTTGTCAGGCGACCGCAGTTATCGCACAAATTGCTTATTAAGGTTAGGGTGAATCCCAGAGAAATGGGTATCATATTGAACAGGAATAGCAAAGCACATATGAAGATGCACTAGATTGCGAGGAGAACTATGCCAGCTAATTTTGAAACCGAAAGACTTTATTTGAGAGCGCTTATTGAAGAGGACGCACCTTCGATTTTTAAGTATAGGTCCTCAAAGGATAACTTTCCATTTGTGGAGATGCCCCTTTACAGGAGCGTCGACGAAGCGTACTCCTATATCAGGAAAATGAATGAAGGCATGCAACTAGATGCGTGGTACTGCTACGCAATCGTCTTGAAGGAAACAGACGAAATCATCGGTACGATATCGATTTGGAATTTTGATGATGAAAGAACCCAGGCTGAGATCGGTTATGGGCTATTTGAAGACTTCAAACGAAAAGGCTATATGTCCGAAGCCTTGAACTGGGCAGTGGAATATGGCTTTTCTGAATTAGGCCTGACAAAACTGGAAGCCTATACGAGTGTTGAAAACGAAGCCTCCATCCTGCTGCTTGAAAGAAACGGATTTAAGAAGGAAAAAGTGGTGATGGACGATATGGCGGGAACCGGTACTCCTGTTGCGATGGGAGTCTATTTCATAGACAAATACTTGGGATCGGCTATGAAAATCGTTGCGATCACAGGTGCGGGAAGCGGACTGGGTAGAGAACTTTCCTTTGTGTACGCTAAAAATAACTATCACGTCGTACTGCTAGGTCGAACCGTAGAAAAGTTGAATGAGGTTACAAAAATAATCGAGTCGTCGGGTGGGGAAGCCACGCCGATCGTATGCGATATCACCGATGTCAAATCGGTGATTCAGGCGGTTACAGGCATCGAGGTTAGGTTCAAGAGCATTGATGTGCTCATCAACAACGCAGGTTATGGTGCTTTTGGAGAACTTGAAAGCCTCGAGGATAAAGACATTGACCTGATGATCGATACCAATATCAGGGGTACGATCAATGCGACAAAATATTTTATGCCACATATCAGAGAACGGATCATCAACATTATCTCGACAGCGGGGCTTAAGGGTAAAGTCAACGAGTCGGTCTACTGTGCGAGCAAGTATGCGGTTCGCGGATTCACAGAAAGCCTACAGCTGGAACTCAAAGACAGGCTGGATGTCACAGCGGTATACATGGGCGGCATGGCGACTCCGTTTTGGGACAATAGCGACCATATCAAAGACAAGTTAAGGCTGAAGAGTGCAAAAGATGTCGCACAAGCTATCTATGATTTGGATGATGGAAGAGCGGTAATTGAAGTTTAAGAAATAGAAGTCGTAGATGAAATGAAAAAAGAGCGATTGAAGTTGTGTTTACTTCAATCGCTCTTTTAATGTTTTCAGCACGTAAGTCTCACGTTCGATGGTCAGTCCCATCGCATCATCTTTCGATGCGATTAGGTTTTGGTTATGGAGTATGGCCTCGTCAAGTGACACCCACACAGGCACGGAGCCGTTTACAACCTCATAAGCTTCGGGATTTGATTCGCCAAGCTTCTTATCCGCACTGCAGATGTAAAAATGAGAAACCATGTGTGTCGCATCGTAACCTTCATGATGAGTGGGGAGCAGTTCTTCGTAGATGCCGAACTCAGAAAGGATCTGCACGTTTAACGCGCCGGTCTCCTCCTGTATCTCCCTTAAAAGGGCATCCCGTATGTCTTCGCCTAGATCGACTCCGCCACCTGGGAAGCCATAGTCATCGTAGCGCTTTGTATAAATCATCAGTAAATCGTCTTCGTTTTGGATGATAGCCCGCGCGGTTACACGTTCATATAAGGTGCTGTCATCGGATAAGTCGAGTGCAGGATGAACATAGCTTCGTAAAATCTCCATTGAGTTCTCCTTTTTAATCATTTACAAGCAGTCTCAGAGTAGGTTTATCGTTCAAAAACATACTCTTACGAACGCCAGAATCGTGGTGAAAGTAGCGCGACCACAGTGAACAACTCCAGTCTGCCGAGCAGCATGAAGAACGACAGCAAGAGTTTACTCGCATTTGAAAATGCGGCATAGGTATGTGTCGGACCGACAAATCCGAATCCTGGTCCGATATTGCCTAGTGTCGCGGCCACCGCACTGGTCGCACCGATAAAGGTGATCCCGTTTCCTTCAAGGGAAATCAAAAGAGATCCGATGATGAAGATGACCATGTAAAGCATGAAGAAGCCGGAGATATTGAGTAGCGTATCCTCCGAAACAGGCTGTCCGCTAAGTTTGACAGGTACCACAGCCCTAGGATGGAGTATCTTGATAAACTCACGTTTGATGATTTTAAGTAGTACGAGAATCCTGATAACCTTGATCGACCCACCTGTGGAGCCGGCGCTACCGCCGACAAACATCAAGAGGAACAAAATACCTTGTGAGAAGGTGGACCACTGTTCATAGTCCGCCGTGGTATATCCGGTGGTAGTGATGATGGAACTTGTTTGGAACAGGGAGTGCGTGAACGATTCGAACCAGCTTGAGTAGACGTGGAACGAGTTGTTGATGGTCAGCGCGATCACACTGATGGCGATGATTCCAAGATAAAGTCTAAGTTCGCTGTTCTTTATGACATCACGCCATTTTCCCTTATATAGGTCATAATAGAGCGAGAAGTTCGCACCGGACATGATCATGAAGATCGAGATGACGATAAAAATGTATGAATTGTTAAATGCTCCGACACTCCCGTTCATCGTCGAGAAACCACCGGTTCCAAGCGTACCGAAGGTGTGTATCGCAGACTCGTAGACGGACATTCCACCTAGCATCAACAACACAAATTCGATGAGCGATACGAGAATATACGATGAATAGAGAATCTTTGCGGTGTCCCTAATCCTAGGAACGATCTTGTCTGCGATAGGGCCAGGACTTTCCGCCTTAAAAATATGAAAGCCGCTTGCGCCCATCATTGGAAGAATGGCCACTGCGACCACAAGGATTCCCATTCCGCCTATCCAGTGAGTGAACGATCTCCAAAACAAGATGCCTTTTGGAAGAACTTCGATATTGTTGATGATGGTTGCACCGGTCGTTGTAAAACCGGAAACCGTCTCAAAAAAAGCGTCGATAAAACTTGGAATGCTGCCTGAAAGTACAAAAGGCAGCGCGCCGAAGACCGAGGCGAAGATCCAGCTGAAGGTCACAATCGCAAGTCCTTCTTTTGTCTTGATGGTAGGGTGGGTAATCGGTATTTTTGTCAGCGAATATCCCACACCCGCGGTAAGAACAAGACTCACAGCAAAAGCGATGGAGTCATGCTCGCCCGTGAAAAGAGCGATCAGAAGCGGCAGAATCATACCTGCCGCGATAATCAAGAGAATAAATCCCATTACCTTAAATATCATTCTATAGTTCATTAGCGTCCATCCTTCAGTTTAAAGAACGTTTCAAGCGCGGGAACTTCGGAAAGAAGTGAGAAGACCACAATCCTATCACCAGCCTGTACTTTTGAATCACCTTTTGGAATGATCACTTTACCCTGATGGACAATCGCACCAATGATGATTCCCTTTGGCAGGTTGATGTCCTTTATCGGTGTGTTCAGTATCTGTAGGTTGCTGGCGGCGATGATTTCTGTGACTTCTGCCTGACCGTCAAGCAGAAGCGATACCGACACCACGCGTCCGCCCCTTATGTACTTGAGTATTTCGCTTGCTGTGATATTCACAGGATTGATCGCCATATCGATGCCCAGCTTTTCGATGATATGAACATAGCTCTGTCTGGATATTTTTGCGATGACCTTTTGAGTGTTGAGCTGCTTTGCGCGAAGTGACATGAACAGGTTTTCTTCATCAAAGCCTGTAACGCCGATAAAGGCATCCATTTCGGCAAGATTCTCCTCTTCAAGCAGATCGATATCGGTACCTTCACCGTGAATCACCAGTGCGTTTTCGTGAAGGGTATCCGCGAGCTCCTTACATCTATCAAGATCGGACTCGATAAGTTTTACGTTGATTCCCTTTTTTGTCAGGTCGTCCGCAAGGTAGTATCCTATCTTACTTCCACCGAGGATCATCACGTTTTTGACGTTTTTCCTTTTGCCGCTATTCTTCAACTGCTTCGCGACATGATCCACATGGTGGGTTTGTCCCATGACATAGATGATATCATTCTCCTCAAGTACGGTTCCGCCATGAGGGATGATGATGTCGCCATTTCTAGAGATTGCGACGATTAGGATATGATCGACAGTGGTCAGTTGACTGATCGTCTTATTTGCAAATTCAGGTCGGTTTCCGATATTGAAGTTGACTAGTGAAACCTTCCCTTGTGCGTAGTTGCCAAAGTAAAAGGTATAGCTCTCCATCAGATACCTGAGAATTTCGTTGGCTGTGGCCAGTTCTGGATTGATGATATGGTCTATGCCGTAGATCTCCTTCATGAACTCCAACTGATTTGAGTACTCAGGCTGTCTGATGCGCGCGATGGTTCCCTTACAGCCCATTTTTTTAGCCATCGAACTGATGAGTATGTTTGTCTCATCATGTCCTGTCACTGCGATAAGCAGGTCATATGTACCAATTTCAAGTTCTTCAAGAATATCTTTTCGTGCTCCGTTGCCGTTGATCGTCAGTACGTCCAAATGGTCTTTCAATCTACCCAGAACAACCGGATTGCTGTCCATGATGGTCACATTGATCTCACCATTGAGCATGGCTGCGGCTAGTTTTCGACCCAACTTGCCTGCGCCTATAATCATTATTTTCATGTAAAACCCAACCTTTCTGTTTGAAACGCCATTTATAAAGTCTATAGTAAGTCGCACATAGTTTCAACCTATTTTTATTTGTGGAGCGGACCCTAGCTGGCCGCTTGCTATCTATTATACACAATGTGCCAATAAGATACCAATTTTGACATGAAAAATAAAGGAGGGTGACCTTCGTGTGCCCTTCCCTTTAAAATAAACTAGGTGATGTTTTCTCTACCTTCTGTTTGAATAAATCAGATCAAACGCACCACCACGAGGAAGATCGGTCATCATGCCTTCAAATGATTTCAGAAGATCCGCGAAGACTCCTGTTTTCATAAATTCCTGCGCATGCCCGGCGGATTCCCAGGTTCCGATGGCAATCGCAGTACCGCTTGCATCGGTATAAAAGCGGACTTCCACAAATCCAGGTTGAACTTCGATAACACCTGCTACGCCAGATTTCCATAATTCAACAGCATCGTCCAGACGCTCCGGTTTAAAGTGATACGTCATAATAGCATGGTACATGACTGCCTCCCTACTTATAATAGTTATGTTTTCCTATATAGATAATAGCATAGTATGGCAGGAATGAAAAAACTAATGACAAATCGTCGAATCTCTGATAAATTACAAGGGAAGTTTGCACATGTTGAGAAATGAGGAGATTGTCATGTTACATGCATTTTCAAGAACAGAAATGTTAATCGGTACAGAAGGCCTTGAGCGCCTAAAAAATAGCAAGGTAGTGATTCTAGGTGTAGGCGGGGTCGGTTCATTCGTAGCAGAGGGGCTTGCGAGATCAGGTGTGGGCCATTTCATCCTTTGCGATGACGACGATGTCTGCCTGACCAATATCAATCGGCAGATCCTTGCCACCAGAAAAACGGTTGGCAAAGTTAAGGTGGATGTGATGAAGGAAAGAATCCTTGACATCAATCCAAAAGCGATTGTCGAAGTCCATCCCTACCTATATAACACCGAATCTGCAGATAAGATTTTGCCTGAATCGTGTGATTATGTGGTGGATGCCATCGACATGGTATCCGCTAAGATCGATCTAATTGTCAGATGCCAGGAAAAAGGCCTGCCGATCATCGCATCGATGGGCACAGGCAACAAGCTTAATCCGACCATGCTTGAAGTCAGTGACATCCACAAGACCAGCGTATGTCCTCTTGCAAGGGTCATGAGGCGTGAACTGAAAAAACGTGGAGTCAAGAAACTCAAAGTGGTCTACTCCAAGGAGGAGCCGCTGACACCCATGAAGACCGGTGGAGATTGTGCGACAGACTGCATCTGTCCAAACAAGGACAGGACCTGCGTGGAGCGCCGCTCAATTCCAGGCAGCGTATCGTTTGTTCCGTCTGTAGCCGGAATGATCATCGCAAGTGAGATCGTAAAAGACATCATCAACCGATAAGAACATCAAAAAAACGCTTTTGCGTTTTTTTTTTTTTGAATGTTCACAGATTGTTCATTCCATTTGACTATCATTAATTTAAAATGACACATATTAGGAGGTTGTCATGTACCGTATCAGAGGACACAGTTGATGACATGTACGAGGACCGCCTTGATTTTAGTTGATTTTGATTTGGATTTATCGGACAATTGACTAGGACAAGGAGATTACTTATGACTCGTATGAATCGCTTAAAAGCGAATATTTTACTTATTTACGGATATTATTTTTTTAGAAGTTTTATTTTCGCCTACGTCGTCGAAAGGCTTTACTGGAGATCGAGAGGGATCAGCATCACCCAGACGGTCTATTTGGAATTCATCTACGCGGCGGTTGTGATGCTGCTTGAAGTGCCGAGCGGGGTGTGGGCGGACAGGTTTTCAAGGTCGAAGCTCGTCGTCTTTTCAGCTACTTTGAATCTGATCAACGCGGTCATCATGGTTTACGCCTTCGGGTTCGGGGCCTTCGCTTTCGCCATCGCCCTATCCGGAGTGTACGGGGCGCTTTCAAGCGGTAGCGTGAACGCACTGATCTATGATTCGCTAAAGGAGCTGAAGACGACTGAACGATTTGAGAAAGTCATCGGCAGGATCAAAGCCATACGCTATGCAAGCGGTCTGATCGCAGCACTTGTAGGTAGCGCGCTCGCCCATTACAGCGGTCTTGTCACCCCTTACCGGCTTTCGGTGGTCAGCTGCGTCATATCGATGATTTTAGCGATGTTTCTTTTAGAACCCAAGCGCAGTGATAATGTTCAAGAAGAGCAAGTCAGCTTAAAGACGGGCCAGATCTTAGGCTTAAGTCTGACTACGCTTCGTTCCAACCCTTTTCTTAAACAGGTGCTTGTCAGCGGCGCGCTCGTAGGGAGTGTGATGATCTACTTTGATGAGTTCTGGCAGAACTACTTTGAGCTGGTAGGTGTGAAGACGCTCTATTTCGGACTTATCAGCGGTGTGATGTCAGCGGGTGTGATCCTGGCATCCCTAACTGTCGGTAAGCTTGCAGCCCTACTGCGAAAGTATCCCGAGCATAAACTGGCCTTTTACAGGTTGACGGTGGTCGCAATGATGGTCTGCTTCATGCTCGCAGGTCGATTCAAAAGCACCTGGGTGCTCCTTGCGATCGCTGCGGCAGCCGGCGTCGCAGCTGTCAACGAGGCACTTGTGATGGGCGATCTGCACCATCACACCGAGTCAGATGCAAGGGCGACGATGGAGTCGATCTATTCGATGCTCCACAGAGGGTTCTCAATCCTTGTGGGCCTTTTCTTCGCCTACCTTTCTGATAAGGTGGATGTGATGAAGGGCTTCACTGGAATCGCCTACCTGCTTGTCGCCGGATGGTTGATTTTGGTGATTTTGCAGCGATTCGGTACAAGGGGTATGAAACGTGTGGAAGAAGAACGTGTGCAAGATCAGAAGATTAGGTAGAAGATAGGAAGATCAAAAGCCACCTTGCAAAACAAGGTGGCTTCTTTTAGTTTTTTGTAATCAGTTTTATTCCGCTTCCGCCGTTGACGACGTCCTGACGGGCGTCCAGCAATACTTCGGTTGTCTGGTCCAGCAATGCCCTAAAGTGCTCGTAGGCGGTGTTTGACGAGACGATACCGGCGATGTAGATCTGTACAGGCTTATGGCAGCCGAGCGCTTTGTAGTCGATGGCTTCGACACCTTCCTTAAAGGCTTTTGCAGTAGCCTCGATCTCATCGGGCTTTCCTTCTAGGACGATGGCGAACTCGTCGCCACCCGCTCTTGCAAGGCTGGCCTTCTTGTTCCTAGTTGCAAGTACGCTTTCGAGCACCTGATAGAGGGCGACGATGACTTTGTCGCCGACCTCATAGCCGTCAATGTCGTTGACCGCCTTAAACTGCCTAAGATCCATACGCAGTAGTCCGAAGGTGTTTCCTTCCACGGCATCCGAGAGGATGGTTCTGGCCTTTTCAAGCATGGTTTCGAGGTTGGGCATGTTCTTTTTGATAGCGTTGATGCTTTCTGTAGTAAGTGCGTTTAAATCGATAGTTCGGTCCATACGGAATCCCTCCTGTTTGACAAGGTCGAAGAGGCGTTCGATTTGGATGGATTTTACAAGCTGCTCGTTCAGGGCGTTCGCGATTTCAATCCGCTTTTGTGCGATCGCCGTCAAAAATGCGGCGCTGTCAACCGGTCCGCTAAGGAGCGCCCGAATATCGCTAAGCGAGAAATCCAGGTTCTTCAAGGTGACTATCCAGTTTAGCCTTGTGAGCTGACGTTCATCATACAGGCGGTATCCCGTGTCGTGATCTAGCCTTTGGGGCTTAAACAGATCAATGGCATCATAATGGCGAAGCATTTTAGGGGAAACCTCTGCGAGCCTTGCAAATTCTCCAATTTTCAAAACATACCTCCGAGAGTGGCGATTCCGGCCGAAATCATGAGTGTATCGATAATTCAATTATAAGGCTTCCCACTGTGGTAAGGTCAAGTATTCTGGTAAAATAAATTTAAGAGAGGTAAATTTATGAAGATAAGAGCCATGAAAAAAGAAGACAAGACCTTTGTCGCACCGCTGATTCGGTCGGCGATCGAGGATCTGTCGGAGCTTTTTACTCAAAGTGAAGCGATTGATATCATCGACAGCCGCCTTGAACGCCTGATCGAGGCTCAGGAAACAAGGTTCTCGCATGTTTACGGTCTTGTGTGCGAGATTGATGGAAAAGTGGCCGGAGCGGGACTTGCATACCTTGCTGGTGAGATGCGGAGGCTGACCTTCAACAGCATCGCCATCATCGAATCCGAAGGAATCACATTTGATCTACAGGTTAAAAGAGACCTTCTGTGCAGCCGCGAGGCGAACGAAGACGAGTTTTACATAGATAATCTTGCGGTTTATCCCGACTTTCAGAACAGAGGAATCGGAGGACTCCTATTGGACGCGTTTGAGCAGAAAGCTAAAGCTGAGGGCCATGATAAGCTGTCCATCCTTGCCGACCTTGAAAATCCTCGTGCAAGAGAGCTCTATCTCAGAAGAGGGTATGAAGAGGACTGCATCATGAAGGTGCTGGGGCACGAGTACCACCACCTGGTAAAATACATTTAATGGGTGGGTATGTCCATAGTGGGTATAACTAATAAGCATAGTGGAGGTACATATATGGAACGTATTCAAAGAATGAAGCGGAGAGCGCTTTTGGCAAGAGGCGATGACAAGGTAGAAATGGTACTGAAAAATTGCAAGGTCATCAATGTATTCAACGGAAGGATCATTAATGCGAACATCGCGATCGATCAGGGCAAGATCATCGGGATAGGCGACTACGAGGGAGAGACATGCGTCGATCTGGGTGGGAAATATGTTGCGCCAGGTCTGATCGACGCGCACATGCACATGGAGTCCACACTGGTCGCCCCGGACCAGATGGCCAGGATCATCGTTCCAAGGGGAACCACGACCGTGGTGGCTGATCCGCACGAGATAGCGAACGTGCTTGGAATGGAGGGTGTGAAGTATATGATCGATGCGGCAGAGGAGACTCCGCTTAACGGCTTCTTCATGCTGCCGTCCTGTGTTCCCGCGACCGCTTTTGAAAACGCAGGGGCGGTACTTCAGCGAAAAGAGCTTGAGACCCTTGTCGACCATAAGATGGTGTTGGGGCTTGGTGAGGTGATGAACTATCCTGGAGTGATCGGTGGAGACGACGACCTGCTCGACAAGATGGACATGGCCGACCGCATGACGATTGACGGCCATGGTCCGACGATCACTGGCAAGGACCTGAACGCATACGTCATCAATGGCATAAGGACAGAGCATGAGTGCACGACCCTCGATGAGATGGAAGAGCGCATCGGCCTTGGAATGTATGTGGCAATCCGCGAAGGATCGGCTGCGAAAAACCTGGAAGCCCTGATCAAAGGAGTAAATGAAAGAACAAAGCATCAGTGCATGTTCTGCACAGACGACAAGCACCCCGAAGACATTTTAAAGGACGGGCATATCGACTACAATGTGCGCAGGGCTATCGAACTTGGACTGGATCCGGTGACGGCTATCCAGATGGCGACCATCAATCCGTCAAGATGCTACAACTTAAGGGATATCGGAGCGATCGCACCAGGATATGATGCCGACCTGATCGTCTTTGACAATTTCGAGAACTTTTCGATCGAACTCGTCTACAAAAAAGGGCAGCTTGTCGCTGACAAGGGTAAGGCGCTGTTTACTCCTAAGCAGATTCCGATCGACGGGGTAAACAAGACGGTCAAGCTTCATGACGTGACACCAGCAACCTTTGAGCTGCAGCTTTCGGGGGATATTGTCAATGTGATAAGGATCACCCCGGGATCGATCGTAACAGAACACGTGGTCAGAAGGGTTCATGTGGATGAGGCAGGCAAGTTCAAAGCGCATCGAAAGATCGATGTTGCAAAGATCGCCGTACTCGAAAGGCATGGAAAAACGGGGACGATCGGCATAGGTCTTGTTGAGAACTTCAATCTAAGGGGTGGTGCGATCGCGACGACGATTGCCCACGATTCGCACAATATCATCGTAATCGGTGATTCGGATGAAGATATGGCAATGGCTGTAAACCAGTTAAAAGAAATAGAGGGCGGTATCGTCGTGGTCTCAGCAGGTCAAGTCTGCGGATCCTTGGCGCTGCCGATAGCAGGTCTTATGTCCAGCCAACCCATGGAGGATGTTTCGGAGACGCTTAGACTGCTTAGGGAGGACGCCTACAACAAATTGGGTGTCTCAAGGGTGCTTGAACCCTTTATGACATTGAGTTTTCTTGCGCTACCGGTGATACCGGAGCTTAAAATCACAGACGAGGGGCTTTTTGATGTCTCATCCTTCAAGCATATCGGGATTGATGTGAACGAGTCATAGAAAAAGGGAGTGTATACCATGAACAAATATATGGATGAAGCTGTTTTGGAAGCGATGAAAGGCATAGGCGTCAGGGACGGCGGTCCATTTGGAGCGGTAATCGTAAAGGATGGAGAGATCATCGCAAGAGGGCATAATGAAGTGGTGTCCTCACATGATCCTACTGCACATGCCGAAATTGTCGTCATCAGGATCGCATCTGAAAAACTGGGTAGATTCGATTTGTCGGACTGCGAGCTGTATACCACATGCGAACCCTGCCCCATGTGCTATAGCGCCATACACTGGGCCAAAATCAAGAAGTTCTATTATGGCGCGACCAGGGAGGATGCGGCAGAGATAGGTTTTGATGATGAGTACCTGTATTCGGTCTTATCTGGAAAGCGTGAAGACGACACGCTCGATAAGGAAGCGATGGAAAGGGAGCACTGTCTTGAAGCGTTCGATATCTTTAAAAAAGATCAGGAACGAACCATGTACTAGACATAGATGAAAGGTTTTGGAGCGGATTGTGAGAACAGTCTGCTCTTTTTACATAAAACTTGATATAATAGAGTGGAAATCAAATCAGAGGTGAAAAATGGACGTAATCCTATATATCAGTGAAGCATTCAATTTAATGGACATGACAGTGCCTTATGACCTGTTTAGAAAAATGGACGAGATCAGCGTTAAAGTCGTAGGACTTACAAAGGGCATGGTCAAGTCGGAAGATGGAATCAGCGTTCAGGTACCCTACGGGATAGAGGATATCCACCATGCGGACTTGTTATGGGTTTGCGGCGGGGATCTGCATTCGGATTTGTTTGAAGACCAAGCGCTCCACAAATGGCTAAAGGAGATGAGCCAGCTGTCGAAAATGGCGGTTGGCGTTGCAAGCGGATCCTATTTGCTGGCAAAGGCGGGCGTATTATCAGATGTGAAGTGCACCACACATCCCAAGTACCATAGAAAACTAAAAAAACTAGGTATACCGGCTGTGAAGAACGAGTTTTGCCATGACCTGCGCTACATGACCACAGCGACCCACGGGTATCACTATAAGCTGGTTTATGACTGCATAAAAACCCTTGTGGATGAAAAGACCGCCAAGGAGGTTATGCCCTGGAGCGGCGACGGACCTGAAAGGGTCTTCAGCGCTTCTGACTATCCAGAAAAGTGGTCGCGGATTAAAAGTAGGCAAAAGCACTTTGAGAAGCACTTACGCAAGTGCTTAAATGATAAGATCGGTAAGTCCAAAAACAATAAAGTGGTTGCAAGTTATCTGTATGAAGGCGCAAGGGCGATCGACTTCGTCTCCTCCTTTAATATCTTAAAGCACAGCTGCCAGACGACAATCGTCAGTGTAGGGAACACAAAGGGGCTTGTTAAAGTGGAAGGCGGTGGATTCGCCATTAAAGTCGATCATGCGCTTCAAGAGGTTAAAAGGGCGTATATGCTGCTTGTTCCGGGTGGAAGTCGGATCAAGGAACAGCTTTCCAACACGTATCTGATCCACTGGCTGGCCAATATCTGTCCAACCACCTTTAGAATTCTTACCATCGGCGAGGGAGAACAGATCATCGGGGTGTCCGGAGTTTTGACTGAGTTCGATCCATTTGTTGAAGAGGAAATGGATCTTTTAGGCAGCAAATACATGATGGTCGGATCTTTTGCAAAATCTCAGGATCTGCTGTTGAAATTATTGAAAGAGAACCATCAGGAAGTCGCCAAGAACGTCAGCTTCTTCGGAGCATACGGAAAGGGCATGTACTGATCGACCAATAAGCAATCAGGAGGTAAAAGGTGGATATCGTCATCAGTTATAAGATAAGGGCGCTTGAAGAGGCCTTGAAAGAGGACTCGAAAGCGGCAGAGGCATTTAAAAGAGAAATTATTGAAAGCGGAACACCGATCATCGAAGAAGTAGAGGGATACAATAGGTTTGTCTGGGTAACCCATCTCTATTTTTCACAGGAGGACCATAGCAACATCGTGGTTCATGAGGACCATATCACATTCAATTACGAGAGAGCCGAACTGACGCGTATCTCAGGTACGGATATCTGGTATAAGACCACAATCGTACCTTACGGACAAACTGTCAACTATGGCTTCGTCATCGATGACAGCCTTAAGGTGACATGTACAGACCGGCTGGGAAAAGTCGTCCTAGATCCGAATAACAAGGAGGCCGCAGTCGTCGAAGGGACCCTGTTGTCGGTGGTGAAAGTGCCCCAAAAAACTTCTGAGTGAATCAGAAGTTTTTTTTATTAAATTTTTCTAAAGTACGTTGCCTGCAATTATATTCCATGCTAAACTATTTCGTATAGAAAATAATCGCATACGAAACAATTGCATACGAAACAATTGCATACGAAACAATTGCATACGAAACAATTGCATACGAAACAATTGCATACGAAACAATTGCATACGAAACATTAAAGGAGTGATAGGTTTGAACGAGGATAAACGCGGGCTAAAGATCATTAAAATCATGAAAATGATACAAAAAGAGCACCGCCATGCCATGGTGAAGGAGTTTGAGGAGTTGAATCTGACCGGTCCGCAAGGGATGATGGTCATCATTCTCATCAAGGAGGGCCCGCTCAAAATATCGGAGATCAGTGAAAAGATGGGGCTCTCCAACAGCACGGTCTCTGGAATCGTCGACCGGCTTGAAAAACTCAGTTACGTGATTAGGATCCGTGACGATCAGGATAGAAGGGTTGTCAGGGTAGGTCTTACAGACACCTTTCGGGCGGAATCTAAAAACAGGTTCAAGAGGGGAGATCTTTACTGGGACCAGATCATGGAGATAGCCACACCCGAGGAAGCCGAGCAAGTCATCAAGGGACTAAGAGTGCTTGAAGAACTGATGAAAAGAGCAAAAAAACAGAACGAGGAGGACGCTTAATCCATGTTTAAGTTAATGAAGTATCTAAAGCCCTTTACGGCCATGCTGCTGCTTGCAATCGCACTCCTTTATGCGCAGGCCCAGGCAGACCTTGCGTTGCCGGACTTCATGTCGGACATCATCAACGTAGGAATCCAGCAAAACGGAATATCCGATGCAAGCCCTGATGTCGTTACAGAAAACGATATGGAACGCATCGTTTTATTTTTGACAGAAACCGAGTCAAAAGAAGTGCTTAGCGCGTATGAACTGCTGTACTCTGGAAGTACTGAGTACGAAAAAGCGGTGAAGAAGTTTAAGAAGATCGAGGATGAAGCGATCTATGTGATCAAAGACCTCGATAAGGATGAAAGAGAAGCGATCAACCGTGTGATGGCAAAGGCTGTCCTTGGTTTTACAAGTATTACAGAAGCGGTCAGTGCTGGCGGAGATGGAGAAATCGCATTTGGCGGACAGACACTCCCTGCGGGTACAGACGTGTTCAAGATGCTTTCATCGATGCCTACAGAATCCCGTGAAGAGATGATAAGCAAAAGTGATAACGGCATGGCAGGCATGGACAGCAGCATACTGATACAAGCAGCAACAAGGTCTGTAAGGTCGATTTATGAGTCCTACGGACGCGATGTGGAAACCCTTCAGAGGAACTACATACTCGCGATCGGATCAGTCATGCTCCTTATCACACTTGTAGGAGCTGCTTGTGCGATTTCAGTCGGTTTTTTAGCGGCCAAGATCGCAGCAGGCCTTGGAAGAAACTTAAGGACGACAATTTTCACAAAAATCGAGGGATTCTCGAATTTTGAATTCGATAAGTTTTCAACAGCTTCGCTGATCACACGAAGCACCAACGATGTCATGCAGATTCAGACACTGATGGTGCTGATGGTCAGAATGCTGTTTTATGCCCCGATCATGGGTGTAGGCGGTGTGATCAAGGCTCTTGGCAAATCGACTTCGATGTCGTGGATCATCGCCATCGCGGTCATCGTACTGCTTGGACTGATTGTGACGATCTTTTCGATTGCCATGCCTAAGTTCAAACTCGTACAAAAAATGGTCGACAGAATCAATCTGGTGATGCGTGAAGGGCTATCAGGCATGATGGTTATCCGCGCGTTCAACACGCAGGACTTTGAAGAGAAACGTTTTGACGGGGCGAATAAGGACCTGATGGGAGTCAACCTCTTTGTCAACCGCGTCATGGTATTCATGTTCCCTGTCATGATGTTTATCATGAACGGCGTCACGCTCCTTATCGTATGGGTCGGCGCCGATCAGATCGCAGCTTCGAACATGCAGGTCGGCGATATGATGGCCTTTATGCAGTACGCGCTTCAGATCATCATGGCCTTCCTCATGCTTTCGATGATGTTTATCATGGTACCTAGAGCTTCGGTTTCGGCAGCTAGGATATCAGAGGTGCTGGATACCGAGTATACGGTGCTTGATCCTGTAGAGCCTGACGCAATGGACGCTTCAGGAAAAGGGACTGTCACCTTCGAGAACGTGAATTTCAGATATCCGGGCGCGGAAGCGGATATGCTTAAGAATATCAGTTTTACAGCAAAACCAGGTGAGACCACTGCGATCATCGGTTCTACCGGTGCGGGTAAGTCGACCCTTGTGAACATGATTCCAAGGTTTTACGATGTCACAGGAGGAAAAGTGACGATTGACGGTAAGGATATCAGAAGACTCAGTCAGGCGGATGTGAGAAGCATCATCGGATATGTTCCTCAAAAGGCGAGCCTGTTCACAGGTACGATCGGATCAAACCTGACCTATGGAGATAAGAACGCGGCGGAGGAGACTGTGACAAAAGCCGTTGAAATCGCTCAGGCGACAGACTTTGTAGAATCGAATGCACAAAAGTACGATGCAACCATATCACAAGGTGGTGCGAATGTTTCCGGAGGGCAAAAGCAAAGGCTCTCGATTGCAAGAGCACTTGTCAAAAAACCGAAGATCTTCATCTTCGACGACAGTTTCTCAGCGCTTGATTTCAAGACAGACCGAGCGCTTCGCGCATCGCTTAAGAAGAACACAGGTGAAAGCACGTTGATCATCGTCGCGCAAAGAATATCCACTATCAAGCAGGCTGAGCAGATTCTTGTTATAGACGATGGTGAAATCGTTGGACGTGGAACCCATGGCCAACTGATGGAGACATGCAAAACCTACCAAGAAATCGCTTATTCTCAACTTTCGAAGGAGGAACTCGCATGAGTAAATCAGATGATCGTGCCGTAAACGCCAGAATGAAAGGCTCAGGCGGTGGAGGCGGTCGACATGGTATGAACATGTCGGGTGAAAAAGCCAAAGACTTCAAAGGAACCATCAAACGACTCGTAGAATACCTTCATCCCTATCGGATTCAGTTCATGATCGTATTCATTTTCGCTATGGCTAGCGCGACTTTTGGAATAGCTGGACCAAAACTGCTTGGTAAGGCTACGACTAAGCTGTTTGAAGGCGTCATGGGACAGATGACGGGATCGGGTGTCGGATTCGACTTCGACTATATAGGAATGATCATTCTCACCCTGGTGGGGCTTTATGGACTTAGCGCGCTTTTTAGCTATGTTCAAGGATTCATCATGGCAGGTGTCGCACAAAAGGTCTCCTTCAATATGAGACGAAACATCTCACTGAAGATCAACAAGATGCCCCTAAAATACTTCGATAAGACCAGCCACGGCGAGGTGCTTTCGAGAATAACCAACGATGTGGACACAGTCAGCCAGACACTGAATCAGAGCTTATCACAGATCATCACTTCGGCCACGACTGTCGTGGGTGTCCTGATCATGATGTTTTCAATCAGCTGGATGATGACGATTGTAGCGCTTCTGATCATACCGCTTTCGATGTTCATCGTCATTTTTATCGTAAAGAAATCGCAAAAATTCTTTAAAGAACAACAGAAGTATTTGGGTAATGTCAACGGACATGTCGAAGAGATGCTGAGCTCGCATGTGGTTGTCAAGGCCTTTAACGGCGAAAAGGACAGCGTGGAGAAGTTCAACGGACTCAACGACCAGCTTTACAAATCGGCATGGAAAGCGCAGTTCATGTCGGGTATCATGATGCCTGTGATGAACGTCGTGTCGAACATCGGTTATGTGGGCGTATCCGTTTTGGGTGGTGCCCTTGCGGCGCGCCAGTTGATCGAGGTCGGAGACATTCAAGCCTTTATCCAGTACGTGAGAAACTTCACGCAGCCCCTCACGCAGCTTGCGAACATATCCAACGTCCTTCAGCAGACCGCCGCTGCAGCGGAACGGGTTTTTGAATTCCTCGATGAAAAAGACGAGATCGCAGAAACCACCGATCCCGCACCGCTTGACAGGATTAAGGGTCAGGTGACCTTTGAAAACGTGAGATTCGGTTATGATGAGGAAAAAATCATCATCAAGGACTTCTCGGCAAAGATCGAGCCCGGGCAGAAGGTCGCTATCGTAGGACCCACAGGCGCCGGAAAGACCACAATGGTCAAACTGCTGATGAGGTTTTACGATGTAAGTAGCGGCGCGATCCTACTTGACGGGCACAACATCAAGGACTTTAGACGCGGCGACTTAAGACACCAGTTCGGTATGGTCCTTCAAGATACATGGCTATATAACGGCACTATCATGGAAAATATCCGCTATGGCCGACTTGACGCCACAGACGAAGAGGTGATAGAGGCTGCTAAGGCCGCTCATGTGGACTCGTTTGTGCACAATCTGCCAATGGGGTACAAGATGGTCCTCAACGAGGAGACATCGAATATCTCACAAGGACAGAAACAGCTGATGACAATCGCAAGAGCCATCCTTGCAAATCCTAAGCTTCTGATCCTAGACGAAGCCACAAGCTCTGTGGATACGCGTACCGAGCTGCAGATCCAGCAGGCGATGGATACGCTCATGTCGAACAGGACAAGTTTCATCATCGCACATAGGCTCTCAACAATTAGGAACGCAGATGTTATACTGGTTATGGATGAAGGCGATATCGTCGAACAGGGAACCCATTTGGAGCTTTTAGCCAAACAAGGATTCTATGCGAATCTATATAACAGTCAGTTTGATGTATCCGCTTAGGTAATCGATAAAGGAGTAGCTATGTTTTTAAGATATGTACGAAGTCAACATAAGGAGATGGTCAGCGTGTTCCTAGGTGTCGGTGTAATCGCATCCTTGGTTCAGATCGCTCTCTTTAAAAATCCTCTAATCAGCAGTATCCTCACAAGTTTTGTAGGCATCGGAGTCCTCTTAGGACTATTTCTAACAATAACCTACAGGAACGTGAGACGTGGAATGAAAAAAAGAAACTGCCACTACATGGTCACAAGAACTGGAAAGTTTTCCGGCACCTCAAAGCTGTTTTATTGTAACCTTTACGAAAATCAGCTTAGGTCGGCGGATTCCCATTCCTCTTTTAAGTTCGATATGAATAGGGCGATGATGGCAGGGCTCCATAAAAAGGGCTACTACTACATCAGAGAAGGCAGGACAAATTATTTTGTGTTCACCATCAAGTAAGGAGGCAGGGGATGAAAAAAACGAATGCGATGCGCATACTGGATCAGGCCAAAATCAACTACGACGTTCTGACCTATGAGTTTTCAGATGGAATGATCGATGGGATCGCCGTCGCAGGAAAGATCAACAGGTCAAACGACGAAGTCTTCAAAACCCTTGTCGCCCAAGGAAGCCAATCGTTTTATGTCTTTATTATCCCTGTGCATCATGAGCTGGATTTGAAAAAAGCGGCAACTGCTGCGAGCGAAAAGAAGATACAGCTTATTCCTGTAAAGGACCTGACAAAGCTCACTGGATATGTCAGAGGTGGATGCTCTCCTGTCGGTATGAAAAAGCACTATGCTAGCTTTGTCGATGAAAGCGCACGACTACTGACGTCGATGATCGTCAGCGCGGGACTGAAAGGTCTTCAGATGGAGCTTGCTCCAGAGGATCTTATTCGTATCGCACAGGCGACGTTTGTAAGTCTGGTTTAACGTGTAAACATATTAACAAAACAATTATTTAGCGGGTTGTAAGCGGTTTACAACTCGCTAAGTTCAGTTTGATAAGGAGGTTTTTCTATGAAATACGCATTGCTGCACACCTGTTTGAGAGTCATGGACCTTGAAAAGTCCTTAAGCTTTTATAAGGTGGCGCTCGGATTTAGAGAAACAAACCGCAGGGATTTTCCTGAACATGAGTTCACCTTGGTCTTCCTGAGTGACGAGTCAGGCAACCACGACATAGAACTGACCTACAACTACAATCCGGAAAAACCCTATGTGATCGGAAACGGATTCAGCCACATCGCTGTCGGAACCCCAGACCTTGAAGCGTCCCACCAAAGACATGGGCAGCTCGGATACAAGGTGTCAAAACTCATGGGACTCCCCGGCGAACAACCGAAGTACTACTTTGTCACCGATCCTGACGGGTATGAGATTGAAGTCATCAGAAGAAAATAGACGGATTTTAAAAAAGCGGAGGAAGAGATGAAAAAGGCGATCGTAGTGGTAAGTTTCGGTACGAGTTATCCGGATACCCTTAAGAAATGCATTGAGAATATTGAACAGAAGATCACGTATAGATATTCAGACTACCGTCTTGTAAGAGCCTTTACATCGAGGATGATCGTTAAAAAAATTAGTGAACGGGACGGAATCCAGATACCCAACACACAGCAGGCGCTTAGCATGCTGATCGAAGAGGGTTACGAGGAGATTATCGTCCAACCCCTTCACGTGATCCCTGGTTTTGAGTATGAGAAAGTGAAAAGAGCTGTCGCTGTCGCAAGCCACAACAAATCGGTCGCGATAAGACTGGGTACCCCACTTCTGAACCATCATCAGGACTATCTGGATGTGATAGACGCCTTACTTATGCAGCTGCCCTCAGAAAGAGAACGTCACGGTGTGCTGCTCATGGGCCACGGAACGCACCATCATGCAAATGCGTGCTATGTGATGCTGGAGAGGCTCATCAGAGAAAGAAGAAAAGATGTATGGATCGCCAATGTCGAAGGATATCCTGAACTAACGGATGTCATGGATGAAGTGAAAAATAACTGCGACTCGGTGACGGTGACTCCCTTCATGCTTGTCGCTGGGGACCATGCAAGAAACGATATGGCCGGCGACGATGAGGATTCGTTCAAGTCACAGCTTGAATCCGCCGGCATACAGGTTAAGTGCATGCTTGTGGGACTAGGTGAGAACGAAGCTGTCGGTGATATCTTTGTAAATAAGATCAAAGCGCTGCTTTAAAAGTAAGACATGCGGTCAACCGCAAAAAAAGCTATGACGGCTAAGCCGTCATAGCTTTTTTCAGTTAGACCATAAAGAACTCGATGATTGTCAGGCTTGTAAATCTCATTTTTCCTATCTGGAACTTGAGGAAGTACTTGGCACCTGAAAGGTAGCCTATGAAGTGGGTAAGTTCCTCCTCGGTGCCATCCATTTCGCCGTAGATGATTCTTTCATAGACCCGCACCAGTTTTTCGAGGGTGTATTCATGAATCGGCAACAGGCCGTTGTCCACACGATGCGCATACTCTCTTGGGGTTTCAGAATCTTTACGCTGAAACTCGAAGTGAGCGTAGTACATCTGTATGATTTTAAAGTAACAGATGATTTTTTCATTCACGGTCATTTTTCGTAGATGGTACTTGTGTCTATACAGTACGTAGAGCACCGCGCCGACGACAGACAGGAATGCCATAATCAAGATGGCGTTTGTGTATTCAGACTTCCAGACGAACTCTGGTGAAGACTCCTGCTCGTCAAGCAGTGCCAGCTCTTCCTCTATCTCTTCTTGTGTCTTTGCATCGACACTGTTGTCTGTATAGGTGTAGTTCCTACCCGGTGTCGGTTCTAGGAGTAGCCAGCCCACTTCAGGGAAATAGGCTTCGACCCATGTATGCGCATTGGAGTCATAGACCGTCTGATAACCGTCGTCTGTAAATTCCTCTCCTAGTGAGGGAGGCATGTCAAAATCGTCCATATTGACGGGTTCGATATAGTAACCCGTGGCGTATCTTGCTGGGATGTCGATGCTTCTAAGCATCAGAATCATCGCCGAGCTGAACTGCTGACAGAAACCTTCCTTACTCTCAAATAGGAAGAAGAGGATAGGGTCGGTGTCTTCAGTCACAGCCGGAGGAAGGTCGTTATAGGTGTAGTTCGCCCTAAGATAGGCTTCGATGGCGAGCGCCTTATTGTACTTTCCGTCGACATCCTTTGTTATCTGTTCCGCCAGCGACCTGATCCGATCAAGTTCTTCGGGAAGCGAGCTGTTTGCAGTGATCACCTCAATAGGAATCTGCCTATTGGCATATCTGTTTACAAAATCCCTGAAGGTGGCGTAGCCATACCTAGGTGAGATCGCATCAAAGGTGTACTCGTATGCTTCAGGTAGCTTCTCGTCGGTGAAGTAGGTATTTCGGATCCTATCATACCTGATGGCAAGATCGCCGCTGAAATTGGTCGAATGATTGCCATAGGCGCTTGAGAAGAGCACGTTGGTCTTAATGGCATCCAGCTTTATGCCGACTTCCTCGAGGACATAATAGTCCTTGAAGCTGAGGGGATCGATATAGATGCTGTCGGTGATGTTGGCAAGAGCCCCAGAAACAGCTTGCGAATCCTTGAGCCAGATGCCGTTTGAATAGATTTCGAACGTATCCGCCTTCAAATAGCTGAGAAACTCATGTTTGATCCTGAGTACGGGAATATTGTTGTGCTCGAATGTCGGTTGAATTTCGAAGGTCTCTCTGATGAACTGATCGATACCTTCCCTTCCGCCCATGTGCACAGGTCCTGAGTTTACGCCGCCCCCCGCTCCCTTACCCGTTTTTACAAAGGGAGAAGGATTGATCGAATAGCCGAACTGAGCGAACTGCACGATGATGACAGCGAAGATGACCACTGTCGTGACGATCGGCATGAAGGGCTTTGTATAGGATATTCTCGTTTTGTAAAAATGGTAGAAGTAGTTTCCTATCGATGCCAGCGCCACAAGGTAGAATCCATAGCCGGCAAGCTTTGAATCCAGCGAATACGATAAGAAACCGATCACTGAGAAGCCTACGATAAAACCGACGAGGTATCCAAAATGGATGTTTTTGGTGTAAAACAGGCCATGCAGGACCATGCTGATTAAAAATGCTATAAGTACGATAATTACGGTCTCGTGCAAGCCGCTGATGGTGATGGTAGGTTCTACAACCGAGATGACATAGACACTTAAAAAGTCTTTGACAGAATCGACAATGCCACCCAATCGTTCTTGCCTGTGCATGAGATATGCGGCAAAAGCGATACTCGCCATCATCAGCGTGAAGCTGACTGCGAAAACCTGTTTTGTTTTGAACATGAACCTTTCTACGACATAGGTACCGCTTGCGAGCAGCACGATGGCGTAAAGGGGTGTAGCGTATCCGAGCATTCCGGAGATCATCAGTGTGAGCCCGAGTGTGAACATCCACAATAACATCAGACCACCTCCAATCTGCAAAGATCGTCTTCGAAGATAGGGTGATAGACATGGACGCCCGCGTCTAAAAGTTCATAAAGCTGATGCTTGTCGATTGGGTCCTTCATGGATTCGAGTATGCGCTTTGGCAGTTGGCTGATCATCACGTTGACCTCGTAACCGTCGCGTGAACATTTTCGCAAGGTATCTGTCAGTTCACTGGTCAGGGTGGATGTGAACAGCACGATCATAGCCTTATTGGCATGATCTCCTGTTTCAGTTCGTATCGACCTTAGGGTTTTTTCATTGACGTTTTCAAAAGTCATATTGGCGAGCACATCGAAAAAGAGGCCGAACTCGTTTGGTGTGGCGCCTTTGATGTGCTTGTCCTGACTTTGGTGCCAATACATATCGGTTGCAATGCTGTTGTCTAAAAAGTGTTTTGAAAGTGCGACGGCACTTTCGATGATATGGTCCTGGATGACGATGTTCAGGGCGCTGTCAAGGCTCATGAGATGGTTGTTGACAAAGAGCTTGACGTGATGATTGACATTGCCTTCATAGTCCTTGGTCATCCACTCGTCTTTTTTAGCGCTCAGTTTCCAATGGATCTTGCTGAGGGAATCACCCGAAACATAAGGTCGAACTTCAGAAAAATTGCTTTTATCAAGTTTGTCGAAGCTCAGGACGCTCTCACTCGATTCGCTGATGGACTGCTTGATGCTTGATCGTTTGAACTCGTGTATCTTCGGATATACGGTGATGTGATGTGTTTCTATACTCTTGAAGTTCCTTTCGAACAATCCGAAAAAGCCCCTTATGTTCACACTGTCCAGCCCGATGTGGTAGGTTCCGCGATACCTGCATTCCAGTGTCTGAAAAATACTGTCTCCTTTGAAGGGATAGAGTATTCTCGGTTCCTTATCGAAGGTGTTGCCCTTGAAAAGAAGGTCGCTCCCCGTATAATTGACGGTTAGCGGCACATAAAGAAGCGGGGTGATGTTCGCAAGCTCTATGGAATAATGGATGGCTTCACCCTTGTTGACCTTTTTCTTGTCTATGTCATGCGATAACCTAAAACTCGACGCTGTGATAATGACCATCAAACCTTCGGCGATAGGCAGCAGCACCACCATGTAAAAAAGCATGGTCGAGATGAATCCTGCTCGATAATAGGCTAAAGCGAACGTCAGGACAAGACTTGCAAGGTATGCGAGTCTGTTTTTAGTCATAAGATCACCCCTGAACGACTACGGTGTCAAGAATATCCTGAAGTATCATTTCTGGTGTCAGGTTTTCATATTTCGCTTCTGATTTAGGCACGATGCGGTGGGAACAGACGGAAATGAAGATCTGCTTCACGTCGTCCGGTGTGACAAAATCCCTACCCTGATAATAGGCCCAGGCCCTTGCCATTTTTGAAATATATAGTGTCGCCCTAGGACTAAGACCCAGTGCTATGTCATTGTGTGAACGCGTTTTGGAGACTAGATTGACAATATAGTCTTTCACCCTACGCTTAACCTTGACCTCTAGGATTTCCTGCTGGAGCCCTAGAATCGCTTTTAGGTCGGTGATGGCTTCTAACGTATCAAGCGGGTTTTCTGTAGCGAATCTTTCGATGATCTTCACCTCTTCCTCCGGTGAAGGGTATCCTATTTTGATCTTTATCAAAAACCTGTCAAGCTGTGCCTCTGGAAGCGGATAGGTGCCAAGATACTCCACAGGATTCTGTGTCGCGATGACGAAAAATGGTTTTGGAAGCGTATGTACTTGGCCGTCCACAGTGATTCTTTTTTCTTCCATCGCTTCAAGAAGACCCGCCTGTGTTTTAGGAGGCGTACGGTTGATTTCGTCGGCAAGGAAGACATTCGTCATAATCGCGCCTGGCTTGAATTCAAACCGTTGCTCTTTGGGATTGTACATCGAAAACCCGGTGATGTCTGACGGCATGACATCCGGCGTACAGGAAATCCTATTGTTTAAACCGCCGATCGTCTTTGAAAGAGCGATGGCAAGTGTGGTCTTCCCTGTTCCAGGCACGTCCTCGATAAGCACATGCCCATCACAAGCTAGTGCCAGACATAAAAGCTCTATCGGTTCACGTTTTCCAACCATGACCTTTGCGATATTGTCGGTCATGTCATGCAATAATGTTCTTTTGGTAAATTGAATTTCACTCATAAATTGCCCCCCTTATAATTGTGTTATACCCATCATAACATTAAATTTTTAGAAAATTCAAAATTGGACAAAAACGTCAATTTCTCATCGTATTCGATTACGACTTTGTAATAGGTGTGGTAAAAAAAAACAGCATTTTTAAGTGGGAATATGGACTTTTTTCATTTGAGTTGCTGAAAAGGATGATTTCTTAGGTAACTTAAGATACAATATTGTGTATCACGGCACGGTTAGGGTATCAGATTAACATAAGCCAAGGGGGGGTGACGGTATGCGCGAGGCAATCAGATATTTGATAAGCAGATGGTTTATCTGGGGAATAGGGATAGTGCTGATCGTCGTCCTGTCCTTGTCGATCATGATAACAAGACAAGCAAATCTTAGCTTGGACGAGGTGACCAACAACATCGTGGATGACGCCAGTGAACTTGTACTCATCCATGTGGAGGATTACGTTGAGCCGCTTTCTCTTTTTGACACGCTCATGATGGAGCTTTGGGATCCGACGATGGAGTTTGAAGAGCAGTCCATCGCTATAGAATCCATCGCCAGGCAGATTGTGAAACATTATCCTCAGATCGCAAGTGTGCAGATAGGTGACGAGTTTGGTGATTTTGTGATGTATCGCCAATTTGAAAATGGTGGGACACACACTAAATTCGTAAAAGCGAACGCACCTGAACCCCAAACGATCTGGCGTTATTTTGATGGAGATGAACTGGACTATATCACTTCGGAACCGGGAACGGACTACGATCCAAGAGTGAGACCCTGGTACATCGGGGCAAAAGCCAACAAGAGCCTTTACTTTACAGAACCTTATGTGTTTTTCACCGAACAGGTGCTTGGAATCACTGCGGCAAGTCCCATTTATGCGGACGGTGAGCTTTGGGGGGTATACAGCTTTGATATCCGCTTGCAGGACATGGTGGATTTTTTAGATTCGCTCGACCTGACCGCAAACGGCGAGGCCTTTATCGTCACCGAGAACAGAGATATCATCTCAAGTGCCTCGATCCCTTATTTTGAACTGGATCCTGTCACAAACACAAGGAAGATGCAAACCGAATACTGGAACTCCATTGAGAACGGAGTCATCGACGTCTTGCATCATGTGGAAGTGGGTGGCGAGGACCATCTGGTCATGTACAGAAAGGTCAGTACGGGTTTTAATAAGAACTGGCTTGTCGGTGTGATCATCAATACTTCCAACTTCAATTCAAAATTCAAGATCAACATCCAGTTTACAGGAGTTATCAGCATCCTGATCCTAATCCTTTCTGCGATGATGTTCTATTATAAGTTTAAAGAAAACAAAGTCAGGACGGAACTGATCAACATGGCCAAGTACGACCAGTTGACAACGCTCATGAACCGCCACTCCTTTGAAGAGGTGTTCAAACTGCTGGTTGAGAATTTTAGAAGCAGAGAGCAGCCGTTTTCAATTATTCTAGGCGATGTGGACTACTTTAAAAAGATTAATGACAATTTCGGACACAGCGTGGGCGATGAGATCCTTTCGGAACTGTCCAACCAGATCAAATTGAACTTAAGAAAGTCCGATTACGCCTGCAGGTGGGGCGGTGAGGAGTTCCTGATCGTCTTGTCCAACACGGACCACGAGTACGCGTGTATCGTCGCAGACAAGCTTAGAAAAGAGATTGAAGCCTTTCAGTTCAAGACCTCTGTCGGCGTCATCCATAATACCATCAGTTTTGGACTTGCGACCTATGATCGGGAGTATACCATGCTCGAACTGATCAACATCGCTGATGAAAAGCTCTATCAGGCAAAAGATGAGGGCAGAAACAGAATCAAGTGCTAAGGGTAAAAAAGCTGCCGCATTCGGGATAATCCCATATGCGGCAGCTTTTGTCATTTAAAGTAAAAGTCGAGTAGCGGCGTTGGACTACCCCCGCTGATCAGGTGCAGTTCGTGAAGTGCTCTTGAGGCTGCGATGTAGAGGTACTGGCGATCGCGTTCGCTGTTGTAGACCTCTTTGTCGGCATCCGCGATGATCACTGCGTCAAACTCCATCCCTTTGGCAAAGTAGACAGGACAGACGATCAGGCCATCGGGTAAGGTGAGCGTATCTTCTCTGATCAGGTGGGGATCCAAAGATTTCAGTTCATTTTGGAAGAGATACTGGGCCCTTTCCATGGTTTTTGTGATGATTGCGACGGTCCTATGACCTTCATCGAAGCAGGTCTGGATCAGATTTTTGATTGAATTCTCATCCCTCTTATGATGAAGTAGGGGTTTCTTTCCTTCTCTTTCGATGCGTCCCAAGGCGGCCGTGTCGCTGAAAAGACCAAGACATAAGTCGCTGATGCCGCTTGCGTTTCTGTATGCCGTTGTCAGTCTCATATGGAGCGCATCGTCAAATCCGAGCATCCGCTGGGCTCTCCTATGGTGCGAATCGTCCTTTTCTTCATTGAGGGACTGATGCACATCGCCAAGAATGGTGAAGTTGGCCTTTGGATACAAGCGTCTGAATAGAGCATAGTCAGTCGCATGGTAGTCTTGTGACTCATCGATGACCACATGTTTTATCGAGGTCATTTCATCCGAATCACCTATCAGAAGGCTGATATAAGCGAGGATGACATGGTCCGTTCTTGTGACAATGCCCCGGTCTAGCGCCTGCAGCGTGCTTTGGCACAGGTCTCTGATGACCTCATGGTCCGTGCCGCCTACATGATCAGTCCAGTAATCCGCGTCTTCAAGCAGGGCCCTATAGACGTCTATGGCGGTGAAGGAGACCATTTGTGAAAGTGTACGGCTCAGATTGCTGAAGGTCTTATATCTTTCGAGCCTGACGACGGCCCGGTGGTCGAAAGGATGGTCGCCTGCCATTAGGATGTCGAAGGTCAATTGTTTGGTCAGCGCTTTCACATGCTGTCTTGTTTTGCTTTTGATTTGCTCGGACTGCCGTTCCATACGAAGCTTGATAGAACGGTTTCTTGTCGTGTCGGTCAGTGCGTTTTTTATACTTTTAGCGGTTGCCAGTCGGATGTCTCCATAAAACACATCCGAATATTCTATGTGGTCGTTCGTGTAGGTCTCTACAAATTTTGTGAGCAAGGTCGGCATCCACTCGCTCTGCTTTAGCTTATCCATCCGCAGGGGACGGTGATCCAGGTTAAGCAGCGAGGGTTCTAGCAAACTCGAAGGATGCTCTGTTTTGTACGAACAGGGGCAGACGGTGTCAAGGATGCCCATAAGCGTATCGGTGCGTACCTGCTCTTCGCCTAGCTCTGGTATGACATGGCTGATATAATCCGAAAACACGTCGTTGGGTGAGACGATAAGCACATTTTGGGCGCTTAAGCTGTTCTTGATGCCGTGGTACATGAGATAGGCTATCCTGTGGAGCGCGACCACCGTCTTACCGCTGCCTGCGATGCCGTCTACAAAGAGGGCGGGTGACTTTCTCTCACGAATGATTTTGTTCTGCTCAGATTGGATGGTTTCGACGATCTGTCTCATGGGACCGGCCGTTCGTTCTGAAAGTGCCGCAACGAGCCGTTCGTCAGCGATATGGGCTTTGGTGTCATAGGCATGCTTAAGCACGCTGTTTTGTATGTCGAACTGTCTTTTTAACCTCACATCTCCGAAGATGTAACCGTCGGGTGCCTTATAACGGACTTGACCGATCTCGTAATCGTAAAACACACTGGCGATGGGCGTACGCCAATCGTAGATGTAGATGTCGAGTGTCTGATCGTCCATAAAATTGCCATAGCCGATATAGAGGTCCTCGTAATCGGATTCGCCGTTTTCCTTGTAGTCGATTCGGGCGAAATAGGGCTTATCCAGTAGCCTAGTGTACCTTTTCACATGCTTTCTCGCACTTTCGAGCTGCTCTAGCACCTGTTTTTCGACCACCAGGTTCTGACTGAACTCAGTCGCCTGTAAAAAATCACCTGGTGCCGATCCCAGCTGGTCCCAAAGATACTCGTTGGCATCCTTTAGGTTTGCCTGGGACTGGGCCAGGATCTGGCCGGACCTTGAGATAGCATCCCTCAGTCTTTGCTTTGTCAATTCGAGGTGCTGGCTTTCGTATTCCTGTATCTTCTTATTGATAAGCGACACTCCTCTCCGCAGTTTTGCTGAAGTTATAGGGTTTCATTGTATCAAGACTAAAACTTGGATAACAGTCTTTTTTTTTATGGTTGAAATGTGATATAATGTATATGGGAAAAGAGAGGAAAGAGCCTCATAAAAAACGGTAGCCGCGGCTACCGTTTTATTTTTTTTGTTCAACCTACAATCATCGGGTTCACTTCTCTTTGATCAAGTGGTCATGGTCGTCAAACATCCACGTTTCATGTTCCGCTTTTCTAATTTTGGATTCGACCATGGCAAGAAACTCTTTTTGCTGCTGCGTCAGTTCCTTTTTCTCATTCTTTTCTTCTTTTTTTTCAGTGATCAATTTCACTTCTTGTTTATCCATAAAGTCTCCTCCTTTTTATATGTATACCCATTTTGGAGGAAGAGTAAATCAATTTTTAAAACCACACTAAGAAATACTTATTGCAACGCTTTTATCACGTGAAACTTGTCTTTTTATACAGCAAGCACTTTTCATCTGAACATGCATTTTAAGGCGCTTCGCTTGAAAGGCAAGAAGACCCTTTTTAAGTAATCGTAGTTTTGCCTTATCTTTTAAGAGAAGCGTCTTAAAGAGGAAGATATGGTCATTGGGATGGTTTGAACAACCGTTTTTTGGATTTAATAATAAAAGCGTTGCAAGTCGACCCCCTTAGTGTGGTTTTAAAAATAGATTCTCCCTACAAACGAACTTGATTTCAAATGTTAGATAACTATTTATATGATATCGATTCTCATTATTGACAAAGGGCGAAATTAGCTTTAAGATAAAAGCAAGGTTAATTCCGACAATATTACTAGGGATTATGGAGGAGCGTATGTCTAAACAAATCATGGCCATCAGTGGCCTTAAATCAGAAGTAGAAAACAAAGAAATTCTAAAAGGGATCGATTTGACGATCAATGCGGGTGAGATTCATGTGATCATGGGTCCTAACGGTGCGGGTAAATCGACACTCGCCAATGTCCTCATGGGACATCCGGCCTATCAGGTAACAGGTGGAGAGGTCGTTTTCAGCGGCAAAAACCTGCTTGAGATGAAAGTGGACGAAAGAGCCAGACAGGGTCTTTTCATGTCCTTCCAGTATCCAGAAGAGGTACCTGGAGTGACGGTGGTGAACTTTTTAAGAACCGCGAAAGCCCAAGTGACTGGCGAGATGCCCTCACTTTTTGAACTCAATTCGGATATTCATGACAACCTTGAGGACCTGAACATGAGTGACGCCTATCTGACGCGCTACCTGAACCAGGGCTTCTCGGGCGGTGAGAAGAAGAAAAACGAAATACTCCAGATGGCGGTCCTCGAACCCAAGCTTGCGATTTTAGACGAAACGGATTCGGGGCTTGATGTGGACGCTATCAAAGACGTCTATGAGAAGATACAGAAGCTTTCCAGCGACAAGAACGCGATCGTGGTGATCACCCATTACAATAAGATACTCAATTATATCAAGCCTGATTTTGTTCATATCCTGGTGGATGGAAAAATCGTGAAGAGCGGCGACCTGTCGCTTGCAGACACCATTGAAAATGAAGGGTACGACGTATTCAAAGGAGCAAACTAATGGCCAATAAGACCTATGTTTCAGATATCGACCGTGGTGTCTATGACATCATAAACAAGGAAGACCACCGGTTCATCGCGGATAGGGGACTTACTGAAGAAATCATCAGGGAGATCTCCAGAGAGAAGGATGAGCCCGAATGGATGCTCAAGTTCAGACTGAAATCACTCGAAATCTATAAGCAAAAACCCGTCCCTACATGGGGAGCCGACTTGTCGGACCTAGATGTGGAGAATATCGTGCACTATGTGAAACCCAATACAGAAATGGCCAGAACCTGGGATGACGTGCCAGAGGACATCAAGGAGACATTTGAAAGACTCGGTATTCCACAAGCAGAAAGAGAGTCCCTTGCGGGTGTAGGCGCCCAGTACGATTCAGAGGTCGTCTACCATTCGATACAAGAAGAGCTCACAGCCCAAGGCGTCGTGTACACGGATATGGATACGGCTGTAAAGGAATACGAATCGATCGTCAAGAAGTACTTCATGACCCTGATCACCAATAGGGACCATAAGTTTTCGGCCCTTCACGGAGCGGTCTGGTCGGGCGGGTCCTTTGTCTATGTGCCAAAGGGCGTGAAGGTTGAAAAACCCCTTCAGTCCTATTTCAGACTCAATGCCAAGGGCGCCGGTCAGTTTGAGCATACGCTGATCGTAGTCGAAGAAGGCGCCGAGCTCCACTTCATCGAAGGGTGTTCTGCGCCAAAATACGGCGTGCAGAACCTTCATGCGGGAGCTGTGGAGCTGTTTGTGAAAGATGATGCCAAACTAAGGTATTCAACAATAGAGAACTGGTCTAGAAACATGTACAACCTCAACACCAAACGATGCGCTGTCGACAAGAACGGCAGAATCGAGTGGGTGTCGGGTTCGTTCGGGTCGAGGGTGTCGATGCTTTATCCCATGAGCATCCTGCGCGGTGAAGGAGCTTCAAGCGAGTTTACAGGAATCACCTTCGCTTCTAGCGGACAGTACCTCGACACAGGTACGAAGGTGGTGCATGCCGCGCCCAACACCACCTCGATCATCAATTCGAAATCCATCTCGAAAAACGGCGGACATGCCTTTTACAGGGGGCTTTTAAAGGTGACACCTGGCGCCTACAATGTGAAATCGACGGTCAACTGCGAGTCGCTCATGCTTGACAGCGAGTCAAGGTCCGATACACTCCCGATCATCGAAGTGATGAACGATAAAGTGGATATCGGCCACGAAGCCAAAATCGGGCGGATCAGCGACGACACCATCTTCTACCTCATGAGCAGAGGCATACCTGAAGGGGAAGCCAAAGCCATGATCGTACGGGGATTCGTAGAACCGATAACAAAAGAACTACCGCTAGAATATGCAGTTGAACTCAACAACCTGATAGGACTTGAGCTCGAAGGCACAATTGGTTAGGAGGCCCGTATGTCTTATTTAGAACATCAAACAAGGACGTTTGAGACGTTGGAACGTCCCTTATGGAAAAGAATAGAGCTACCCGAGGCCGTTTTTCCTGAAACAATAGGAACCTTTGAGGCGAAGATGAAGATAGAGGAGGGCGACAGAGGTGTGTTCGACCTAAGGTCCAGCCTTTCACATGACGCCCTTGAAAAAAGCGCGATTGACATGGAGACGCTAGAAACCTATCTTGCGATCGACCAAGGCCACAAGGAAGGGCTCGGACCAAAGTTTACAAGCTATGTGAACGGATTTTCAAATCAGGGGCTCTTGATACACTCTGGCGCGAAATCGCCTGTCAGATTGACGGTGTCCCATCACCTGAGCAAGGAGCAACCGCTTCTTTTGGATCATTACCTTATCGTAGCCGAAGAAGGCGCGAAAGTGGAGCTTGTGCTGGATTACACATCAGATGCTGAAGCGGTCTATCAGCACTATGGAAACCTGAAAATCATCGCCAAGAACAGATCGGAAGTTCGTGTGACAAAAATACAAAGGATTAACAGCCAGAGCCTCAGTTTTGATCAGGTGGTGACCGAGGTCGGTGAAGCCGCCGCAGTCACAGTCAATGACATTCAACTTGGAGCCGATGTAAAAGCGATTGCCAACATACAGACGATCAGCGGCATGCGGGGTGATGCGAATACACATTCCCTATACTACGGACAAGAAGACTCGAAGTCGGACCTATCCTATACGATGAAGCATCTGGGCAAAAAAACGACATCGACCATCCTATCCAAAGGCGCGCTTCAAAAAAACAGCCACAAGGTCTTTAGAGGCAATCTGATCTTTGAAAAGGGAGCCACCGGTTCTGTCGGAAAAGAAGAGGAGTTTGTCATGCTTTTGAATGAGAAACTGAAATCGGATTCGATACCCGGACTCTTCTGTAAAGAAGATGATGTGATCGGCGAACATGCCGCCAGTGTCGGACAGGTGGATGTGAACAAGCTCTTTTACCTGATGAGCAGGGGATTTTCGGAGTTTGAGGCCAAAAGGCTGATGATCAGGTCCGCCTATGAGGAAGTGCTTGTAAAAATGCAAATCGGTGAAGCGGGCGAGATCGTCTCTGATGAAATCAATTTGAGGATATCGTGATGAGTGACTTTGGAAAAGCCGTAAGGGAGCAGTTCGACAGCTTGTCTGACGCATCGCTTGTCTATCTCGACAGCGCCGCGACAACACTCAAGCCTAGATTTGTCATTGACGCCGTGGCAAAGTACTACGCCTTTGAAAACGGAAGCCCCAACAGGGGGGCGCACAGGCTAAGCGTCAAGTCGACACAGCTGTACAAGCAGTCCAAATCCGCAGTCAAAGACTTCCTGTCGGCGGGACCGGATTACGAGGTGGTCTATACGAGAAATGCGACGGAATGTCTGAACCTGATCGCAGAGAGCCTTCCTGTAGGAACGCTAAAAGAAGGGGATGAGGTTCTGATTTCAATCACATCCCATCATAGCAACATACTGCCCTGGCAAAGGCTCTGCAGACGATACGGTGCCAAGCTTGTTTATCTGTACACCGACGAGAACGGACAGATTCCTGCTGAGGAACTGAAAAAGATATCCGAGAGGACAAAAGTAGTCAGCGTTCCCTTTGTCTCAAACGGAAACGGCGCGATCCACCCTGTGAAAAAGATCGTGGAGCTGGCAAAAGCATTTGACGCGATAACTGTTGTGGACGCTGCGCAGGCGGTGGGCCATATGCCAGTGGATCTTAAGACACTTGACTGCGACCTGCTCGTTTTTTCGGGGCACAAGCTTTACGCGTCTCAGGGAATCGGAGTACTGGTGGGCAAAAGGGAAAGGCTAGAGGTCTTCGAACCCTACACCCTAGGCGGCGACATGATCGAATACGTCACCGAGCAAGAGGCGACTTTCGCACCCGTGCCTGAAAAATTCGAATCAGGCACCCAGAACGTCGCAGGTGCTGTCGGACTCATGTCGGCCATCGAGTGGCTTACGAGCGCCGGATATGGCGAGTTGCTCCATAAGGAGCGCAAACTTACGGACTATCTGTATGAAAGTCTCAAAGCAAGACCCGATATCGAAGTGTATGGACCCATTGACTCAAGGGAGCGGGGCGCGCTTGTCTCCTTCAATATAAAGGGCGTCCATCCCCACGATGTGGCCACCATACTGGATGATCAAGGGGTGGCGATCAGAGCGGGACACCACTGCTGTCAGCCCCTGATGAGCCACACAGGGACCCATGCGACTTGCAGGGCAAGTCTTGGCGTCTACAACTCGATGGAGGACATCGATAGGCTGATAAAAGCCATCGACAAGGTACAGGAGGTGTTTAGGACATATGCTTGATACGATCTATACGGAGCTGATTCTCAGCCATAATCAAAGTGGACACAACAAAGGTGAGCTCGTAAAACCGGACTTCGCACAAAGGGGGCACAATCCCAATTGCGGAGATGACCTGACGCTTATGGTGAACACCAGGGACGGGTTTGTGTCCGAAGCAAAGTTTGTGGGTCTTGGCTGTGCGATCAGTACTGCTAGCATCTCGATCATGATCGACCTTGTGAAGGGAAAGTCAGTTGAAGAAGCGAGACTGCTTGCTACGACTTACTTCAGGATGATCAGAGGAGAAGAAATCACCAGGGATGACAAAAAACTGCTCAAGGACGCGGGAGTATTCGAGACCTTAAAGGACATGCCCGCAAGAGTCAAATGCGGCACCTTGGGATGGCACTGCCTAAGCGTCATACTGGATAAAATCGAGTGAGCATGAAAACGTCACAACAAATTGAGGAAATCTCCTCAATTAACTGTGGCGTTTTTGGTATTTTTTGAATTATTGCCTGCATTATCGGATATAATAGAGAAAAAGAACAGGGGTGGGCGCAGTGAAGAATCGGTATCGAATCGCAGTGAGAGGTATTGTGGAAGTCGAAGGCAAGTTTTTAATTCTTAAACGCACGAAACCGGCTCGTGGTGAAAGGGATTTTTGGGAACTGCCGGGTGGCGGACAGGATTTTGGAGAATCGCCACAGGAAGCGCTTATCAGGGAACTTGACGAAGAAACAGGATTGTCGGTCATCGTGGGACAACCTGTATGCGTCTGGCACCATCTAAGGCCTGATAACGTACAGATCATAGGAATGACCTTCAAATGTAAGGCGATGTCCTCTGAAATCAGACTTTCTGAGGAACATAGCGAGTATGCCTGGGTGACAAAGGATGAACTCGCCTCTTATAAGGTGTTTCCTGAACTCATCACCGAAATGGAAGCGGTCATCATTTAAGGAGCGGCCTATGGACCATCACGACCATCATCATCATGGAACCAATCGAATAGGCATCACCATCGCGCTCAACCTTATCATCACTGTGGCGCAAGTGGTTGGAGGGCTGGTGTCCGGATCGCTTTCCTTGCTGTCGGATGCCGCCCATAATTTTAGCGATGTGATCGCGCTTGTTGTAAGCTACATCGGCGGTGTGATTTCTGTAAAACCGTCGACGGATGCGAAAACATTCGGTTATAAACGGGCTGAAATCATCGCCGCGCTGACCAATGTGGTAAGTGTCATGTTCATCGGGGTCACAATCCTTGTTGAAGCCGTCAAAAGAGTCGGTGATCCTGTCAAAGTGAACAGTTCTGTCGTCATTTGGCTTGCGGCGCTGAGCATCGTGATGAACGGACTATCCGTCTTGATCATTCAGAAGCCTTCCAAAAACAACCTGAACATACGATCGGCATATCTGCATCTGTTTACGGATATGCTTACTTCTGTCGCGGTCATGGCTTCTGGTATCGCAATGGCCTTATGGCAATGGTACTGGCTGGATACGGTGCTTTCGGTAGCAATTTCTGTGTATCTGATCGCAACAAGCTTTAAACTGCTCTCAGCCACGCTTTCCATCCTGATGCTGTTCGCGCCAAGCCAGTATGACCCGGACAAGCTTATGAAGCTTATCGGAGCGGTGGATGAAGTGTTGGATGTGCATCATGTGCACGCCTGGCAGTTGACCGACACCCAGTTCCATTTTGAAGGACACGTTGTGATCCGAGAGGACCTGTGTTTGTCTGAAACCGTGGAGCTGAGAAAAAGGATCAAGGATCTGATAAGGAAGCAAGGCTTTAGCCATGTCACGCTGGAGCTTGAATATGAACGCTGCGTAGATGGGGACTGTACTAAGGAAAACGACTAGGTGGCATGTGAGGTGGATGATGTTGAACTGGATAGAGCATTTGCTAGCGATTCTTTTTTTGCTGGGAACGGCATGTGTCATGTACGGGTATTTTCTCGAACCCCATTTAATTGAAGTCACCCATCATAAGGTCGGGCATGCTTCTATTAAAAGCGGTGCCATAAGAATCGTTCAACTGACGGATATCCACTTGGGTGATTTTATGTCACTGAAGCGGTTTGACCATATCATCGACCATGTGAACGCCCTAGAAGCGGATATAGTCCTCTTGACAGGAGACTTGCTCGATAATGCGAAAACAAACCAAAAAATGGACAAGGTGCCGGAGTCGCTCTTGCGGCTCAGCGAAGGTGCCCTAAAGTTTGCGGTTTTCGGCAATCATGAATACGAGTTCGGCGGTGAGAGCAATTACCGAAAAATCCTTGAAGAATCGGGATTCAGGCTGCTGGTGAACGAAACGACAACGGTAGTGCTGAACAGCCAGACACTGCAGATCAGCGGTGCCGACTGCGCGATCTTCGGAGAACGGGATTATACCTTTATGGACGGAATCGATCCAGCCCTCTTCCATGTGTTCATGTTGCATCAGCCAGATCCGATCGACCACTACCTTTTGGTGCCCATCGACCTTACCCTATCGGGGCACACCCATAGCGGGCAGATCCGACTTCCGATTCTAGGAACCCCCATCTTGCCTGAGCTAGGTAAGAAGTACATCGACGGATGGTATAGGCATACGGAAAGAATGAGTCAGTACGTAAGTAGAGGAATAGGAATGACGATGCTGCCCTTTCGCTTTCAGAGCAGGCCTGAAATCGCCGTGTTCGATATAGGGGTTGAGTAAACAATTTCTAAATTTTTAGAAATATATCCTAGACAAATCTGTTTCTTGTTATATAATGTAACGCGTATGTGCTATTTTTGATGATTGATGATTGATGATTGATTGTTGAAAAAATGAGAACTAGAGGATTGGATGATTAGAAGATTAGCAAAATATCTTTTTGCTGATCTTCTAATCCGCTAATCTTCTACAACAAAAAAGGAGGATATCGCTCAGGCGATAAAATAAGACTATGTTACAAGTGACTGAACTGGGTCTTCGTTTCGGAGACAAAAAGCTTTTTGAAGAAGTAAACTTAAAATTCACCAAAGGAAACTGTTATGGCGTTATCGGTGCCAACGGTGCCGGTAAATCGACGTTTCTAAAAATCATTTCTGGTGAGATTGAACCCAATACCGGTAATGTGAGCATCACACCTGGCGAAAGATTGGCCGTGCTCAAGCAGGACCACTTCGAATACGACGAATATCCTGTAGTGCAGACGGTGATCATGGGTCATGCAAGACTTTATGAGATCATGCAGGAAAAAGACGCCTTATACATGAAAGAAGATTTCACAGAAGAGGATGGCCACAAAGCGGCTGACCTGGAAGGTGAATTTGCAGAGATGGACGGCTGGGATGCCGAAATGAATGCGGAGAAACTTCTTAACGGCCTTAACGTGCCAAAAGAATACTTCTCGAGTCAGATGGCGGATCTTCCAGGAGACGTAAAAGTCAAAGTGCTGCTTGCCCAGGCCTTATTCGGCAATCCGGACATCCTTTTACTCGATGAGCCGACAAACCACTTGGACTTCAGAGCGATCAACTGGTTGGAAGAATTCCTGATCAACTACGAAAACACTGTAATCGTAGTATCGCATGACCGTCACTTCTTAAACAACGTTTGTACACACATGGTGGATATCGACTTCGGCAAGATCAAGATGTTCGTCGGTAACTACGATTTCTGGTATGAGTCAAGCCAGCTGATGCTTAAGCTCATGAAAGACCAAAACAAGAAAGCCTCTGAAAAGATTAAAGAGCTTCAAAGCTTTATCGCCCGATTCAGTTCAAACGCATCCAAGGCGAAACAGGCGACAAGCCGTAAGAAAATGCTTGATAAGATTAAAATCGAAGACCTGCAGCCGTCGACACGTCGCTATCCTTTTGTCGGATTTACTCCAGATCGTGAAGCGGGTAAGGATATCCTTCAGGTAAGCGGACTCACTAAAACAATCGATGGCGTGAAAGTGCTAGACGATGTTTCGTTTATGCTCAACAAAGGCGACAAGGTCGTCATGTTAAGCAGAAACCCGCTAGTGGTCACAACGCTATTTAAGATTCTGATGGGCGAGATCGAACCGGATGAAGGAACATTCAAATGGGGTGTCACAACGACTCAGGGTTACCTGCCACGCGACTACAACGAGTATTTCGAAGGCAACGACGACAACCTGATCAACTGGTTGAGACAATATTCAGTGGAGAACGACGAATCGTTCATCCGCGGTTTCCTAGGTAAAATGCTCTTTTCTGGCGAAGAACCGCTAAAAAGCGCTTCGGTGCTTTCAGGTGGTGAAAAAGTACGTTGCATGTTCTCAAAGCTGATGCTTTCTGCTGCGAACGTGCTGCTTCTTGATGACCCTACAAATCACTTGGATCTGGAATCGATCCAGGCGGTGAATGACGGACTTGTCGCATTTAAAGGCACGATGCTCTTTACTTCACATGACCATACCTTCATCGAGTCTATCGCAAACCGTGTGATCGAAATTACGCCAAACGGAATTGTCGATAAGGTCACTGACTTTGACGTGTTCCTTGAAAATGACGAATTACAAGCGGATATCGCCAAGATGTACGCAAAATAGAAAGATAAATAAGAAGCGGGTAGACATGGAAATCATGTCTACCCGCTTTTAGCTTGTGGTCAGTAATATACATCCCTTTTGTTCATCATCCGCACCATCTGGTTCCTTAAAAAGTAAAATAACGCCCAGAGGGGGAACAAGGAACCGAAGTACAAGACCTGGGTATCGCTTGGATACACGTAACGGCTATGGGTGAACACGTAGACCAGTATCAGAATCGGCATGATCTTTGAAGAAGCCAGATGGAATACGTTTTTAAGAAGTCTTAGTTGAGCTGTCGAAATCATATGTTTATTGGACATGGTAACCGCCTTTTTGGTATGGACTAGATACAGTATACACACCTAATCTTAAATTATTCTTAAATTCATAAAAAAAAGAGGATGGATTCATGTTCCAACCTCGATGATGTCAAGTAAGCTGCTTGTGAATGGCATCCATGGCTTTTCGGTTTAGGTGATAATGGCTGTAGCTGACGTATGCCGCACCGAAGGAAAAGAGGCTGCCTATGCCGAGTATGAGTCCTAGGCTTGTGAGTGTGAACGCCTTTTGTGCGGCAAGAGCCGTGTCGAATCCCACCCAGTCGAGAACGATGCCGATGAATAGGATCGCAAAGGATTGGCTGAGCTTGTAAGTCAAAGTGAGCGTGCCGTAATAGACGCCTTCCTGCCTTTGCCCTGTGACAAGGGCATGGGCGTCCACAGTATCTGCGACCATGGCCTGAGGCAACATGGCGAGTCCACCGGTACCCGTTCCGCCAAGCAAGATGAAGGGTAAGAGAATCCAAAGATTTTCTGCCGTGAGTCCCCTTAAGAATACACATCCGATAAAATACAGACTAGAGATAATCGACATCATTAGGCCTAGTCGGATCGCCTTAGCCTTGTCCATGCTTTTGTTGAGCCACAGCCAGAAAGGCTGACTCACCACCGCCATGAGCAGTTGGGATCCGGCGATCAGTGCGATCTGCATATTGCCCATCTTGAAGGTGTAGGTATAGACGTGAAGTCCTATCGTGCTTAAGAGGGCGCTCGAAAGGTTTGTGAACAGATAACCGAGAACGACCGCCCTAAAATCGCCATGGGCGAAGGCCTTCGCGAGTGAGGTGAAGAAGTCCTTGAGTCCTGAGTTGTGGTTGTGGACGATTCTTTTTTTAAGCTCAGGAATCATATGGCTAGTCGACTTTAAGACCACGAACATCGAAACAGCCATGAGTGCGGTTGTAAACACGCTCATGTACCTGTATCCCGATGGATTGAGCTGCCCTATAGGGTACTCTGGGGTCGCCTTGAAGAAAAGCAGCATATTCACAGCTGTTGCGACAAAAATTCCAAGCAGGAAGAAGGACATCTTCACGGACTGTACTTTTGCCCTTTTGATGTGGTCGTCTGTGATTTCAGCTCCAAGTGCCGTATAGGGGGTGATGTAGACCGTCATACCCGTTTTAATCAAAAGAAGTGCGATGATCATTCCACCGACTTGCATCCAATGCGGGATGCTGGCGTGCAGGTTCCACAGGATCAGATTGGTGATGAGCACCGAAAATCCCCCGATCCACAGGTAAAGATGCCTTCTGCCGTATTTTTTATTTTTTGTATTATCCGAAATATATCCCATGATAGGGTCGGATAAGGCATCCCAGATGACGCCTGTTCCGACCATCGCACCGATCACTGTTCCTGAAAGACCAAGCACCGCAGTCGCATAGAACACGAAATAGGTCGCGATGATCTGAAAGATGATGCCGTATCCGAAATTTCCGAATCCATATCCGTAGATGTGCCTATTGCTAAGATTAATCATAAATACCTCGTCTCTAGCGGTTCATTACACCTATAATACAGCATATGTGCGGCTAAAGCCATAAATGCAACTATTTCTTAATCTATTTTTAAACCTTTCCATACTCGAAAGATTAAGTTATGATAAGAGTAATATGACAATACTGGAGGTTCATTATGGCTATACTTAAAATCAATACGACATTCACACCCGATTTTGTCGGAGAACTGGTTACATCGCGTGCGGTTGCTCCAATCGGCGCTGGTGAGGGAAGACTATCACCTTATGACATGCTTTTAGGAGCCTTGTCATCCTGTCTATATGCTACATTTTTAGGCATCGCTGAGAAGAAGCGAATCGCTTTCGAGTCGATCGACATAGAGGTCACCGCTGAGAAGCGTACAGAAGTCCCTACGACGCTCAAGTGGTGCAAAGTCGTCTTTAAGATCAAGAACGCTCAAAAGCAAAAAGGATTGGTTCAGGCAGGTGAGCTTGCAGCAGAATACTGCTCGATCTATCAGACGCTCGCGCATGTCGCAGAGATGTCCTTAGAAGTTGAATTTATCGATTAGACAGTTTATGACTTGACATCCTGTTTTGTTTGGGTATAATGTTTCTAAACTGAAAACGACGTTGAAGAGAAGAGTAGTTCGCTGATTTTGTATTTAGAGAGTGCCGGGAGCTGAAAAGGCATGACAGAGCAGTGTATGAAAAAAGCCTTGGAGTCATGTGAGGAATCTGTAGTTTAAGAGGATGCCACATCGGATGCCACCGTTATAGGGCTAGGGTATGACCAGTACCCGATAAGGTATATGCTTATGCGTATATAAACTGAGGTGGTACCGCGACTTTAACTCTCGCCCTCAAATCAAATGATTTGAGAGCGGGAGTTTTTATATTTTTTGGTCGAATCCGGCCGAAGGAAAGGATGTAGATTATGCATTGGGCACAGAAGGCTGCACAGAAACTAGTTGAGGCGCACCCGAACAGGGAGACATTTGTCTGCGCGTCGGGAATCAGTCCCTCGGGATCGGTTCACATCGGAAACTTTAGAGAGATCGTCACGACCTATTTTGTGGTCAGGGCGCTTCAGGAGATGGGAAAAAAAACGCGCTTCATCTTCTCGTGGGATGACTTCGACCGCTTCAGAAAGGTGCCCAAGGGCATAGACAGCAGCTATGAGCAGTATATCGGAATGCCCTACTCCGCCATACCGGACCCCCACGGATGCTGCGCATCCTACGCACAGCACTATGAGAGGGAGTTCGAAAGCACGCTTAAGGACTTTGGAGTGGAGGTCGAGTTCCTCTATCAGACCCAGCAATACAAAAGCGGAAGGTACCGCGAGGGAATCCACAGGGCCCTTGTTAGGAGAATGGAGATCTACGATATCATCATGGGCTTCAAAACACAGGAAGCCTCAAACGAGCAGCGGATCAACTACTATCCGATCAATCTGTATTGCCATAATTGCCAAAAGGATGATACGACGGTGACCGCTTACGATGAGGGCGCCAGGGTCGTCTATTACAGGTGTGCTTGCGGGCATCAAGGGGAACAGTCGGTCAGGACCGCTGAAAACATCAAGTTGATCTGGAAGGCGGACTGGCCCATGAGATGGTCCGAAGAAGAGGTGGTATTCGAACCGGGAGGAAGCGACCATTCTGCCGAGGGTGGCAGCTTTGCCGTGTCAACCGTGGTTGCAAGGGAGATCTTCGACTACCAGGCTCCCCAGTATATCGCCTATGAGTTTATCGGTATCAAAGGAGCGGGCGGGAAAATGTCGAGTTCTTCAGGGAACACATTGACTCCTAGGGACCTGATGGATGTCTATGCGCCAGAGGTGCTGCTGTATATCTTTTCTAAATATCTGCCCCAGGCAGGGTTTAAAATTGGTATGGATGAGGATGTGATCAAACACCATACAGAGTTTGAACGCTTGTACGGCAAGTACACAAGCGGTGAGCTGGACCGCGAGGACCTTAAGTTTGTCATGCATCTGTCCGTATTGAAGGATACTCCCGACAGGTTCGCTCCGTTCGGTCAAATCGCGAATGTTCTTCCTCTTGTCGCCTATGACGATGAAGTCTGTCGCGGATTACTTGGTTCTCAGATGGACGGGGTCTGTGGACAGGCTTATGGGGATACCTGCAGTCGGGTGACCAAATGGATCGCTTCTTGGTCTCCTGAACGTGAAACACGTGTAAATAGGGCTGTGAACCGCGCTTATTATGTTACAATTGATGAGAAGGTTAAAAACAGTGTGAAAGATATGTTAAAATTGATCAGTGCCCAAAGTTCGGGCGATGACTGGATGCAGGCTGTTTACGACCTTACCAGAAGTGACGACAAGAAAATCACTAAAAGAAGGCAGAACGAAATGTTCGAAACACTTTACCACCTGCTCATCAGCAGAAATACCGGTCCTAGGCTGCCGCTTCTGGTTCAGATCATAGGACCGGAAAAGGCCTTCGACCTTGTCAGCGGATGTATCAGGAATTAGATCCGAACGTATGCTTGATTGTAATAGATAAATGGGGGAAAAGCATGCAAACAGAAGAAATGAAGCAAGTGTACAGGAATATAAGATTGATTGCCACGATGCTGATGCTGTGGGTACTCAGCAACGGCTATCATCTATTTCATTATTTGGGATATAAGACTAAATGGTACTGGATCGGTTATTTTATCACACCGATTCTGTTCACGGTTTTGGTTTGGTGGGTCATCCTAAAACAAAGAAAATCGATTCGCGACCTTGAAATTGAACCGATGGGTTGGCCAAAGAAGAAGTGGTATCTGATGGTCTGCTACGGTTTGCTTTTCGTCGGCGTAGCTTTCATCAGCAACTGGGGCTGGGAATATCTGAATCATATCGAGTACCGTTATGACTTGATTTTGGATATCGAGCTATGGGGTGATCGTTTCGGTCAGCCTAAAGGATTGCTTTTGATGAGCGTCTTTTACCTCTCTTATTTCACAAAAGCATATCTGGCCATTCTGATCGGATATTACGCGTACCATTGGGTGGTCCCTTACGGGGTCAATAAGGCCAAGGTCGTCATGGTGCTGACGTGGCTTATCACGCTTGGGATCTCAGAAACCATCTATTATGGAACCAAATGGGGTTTTATCACGTTTATCAGTCTCGTCATCGGTGCCATACTGACTTTAATTAATGAAAAGTATGCCCACTATGTATGGTTATATGTCGTTCTTTCCTTTGTTTTTTAAAAAAAGTTAAGCTGGTCTTGACAAAGTAATTCTTTGATGATAGATTATACTTAATTCCGATGGGGAAAGTGGTGATAAAATGAAAGTATCCTCTAAAGCACGATATGGCCTTAAAGCCCTTTTAGATCTGGCGGTTCATGCCAAGGTCGAACATGTGGCACTCAAGTCCATCGCCGAAAGGCAGAACATCTCTGACAGGTACCTTGAACAAGTGTTTTCGTTAATGAAAAAGTCAGGGTTTGTGAAAAGTGTGAAGGGTCCTCAAGGCGGATACAGTCTTGCTTGTGATCCTAAGACCACCTCAGCCTATGACATTATCATGGCGCTAGAGGGAGAAGAGGTCTTCAGAGAGAACTACGACAAAAAGGACGCCGCTGAGTCGGTGATCAACCAGATGGTATGGCAACCGCTTGATATTCAGGTTGAAGAGACCTTGAAGGCGATCACGCTTGAAAGCATGGTCAGATCCTATGAAGAGACATTGACACCATCAGAGTATATGTTTTTTATTTAAAGAGCAAATATGGGGTACCAATAGGTATCCCATCTTAAGAAGTCAATACCCATTAAAACGATAGGTTAAGTAGTTTATAAAGGAGGCCACACCATGGCAAAAATCGCAAAATCACTTACAGAGCTAATCGGAAATACACCCTTGCTTGAGTTTTCAAGGTACAATCAATCAGAAGGTGTCGAAGCGACGATCATCGGCAAACTCGAATTCTTCAATCCGCTTGGAAGTGTCAAAGACAGAATAGGAAACGCCATGATCGAAGCCGCAATCGAACAGGGGCTGCTTGAAGAGGATACCGTCATCATCGAATCCACCAGTGGAAACACGGGAATCGCCCTAGCCTTTGCCGCGGCGGCCAAGGGATTCAAGATCATTCTGACCATGCCTGATACGATGAGTGTGGAGCGTAGAAACCTCTTGAAGGCGCTGGGAGCACAAATTGAGCTGACGCCAGGAGCAAAGGGGATGAAAGGCGCCATAGAGCGCGCCCAGGAACTTGCCAAGGAGTACCCTAAGGCCTTCATACCGGGCCAGTTTGAAAATGTCGCCAATCCTGATATCCACAAGGTCACAACGGCAAAAGAAATCCTAAGAGACACCGACGGCGAGGTGGATATCTTCGTAGCGGGCGTCGGCACCGGCGGTACCCTATCAGGTGTCGGTGAAGTGCTTAAAAAGCATAATCCGAATATCAAGATCATCGCTGTGGAGCCGACTGATTCACCTGTTATTTCGGGTGGATCTCCTGGTCCCCACAAGATTCAGGGCATCGGCGCAGGTTTCATACCTAAAAACCTGAATACGGAGATTATCGACGAAATAGTCACCGTGAAAAATGAACAGGCCTTTGAGACAGCGAGAAAACTCGCCGCCACAGAAGGAACGCTTGTCGGCATCTCGTCGGGCGCCAACCTTTATGCGGCGACACAAGTCGCAAAGCGTCCTGAAAACAAGGGAAAGAAAATCGTCGTCATCATCGCAGATACCGGCGAGAGATACCTTTCTACCACCTTGTTCGATACAGAAGATTAAGAAATAAGAAATAAGAAATATGAAAAGGACGCATTCACTTGCGTCCTTGAGACTGTTGACAAAGTCCACGAAAGTGGTCTTTGTCTTTTTTTGTACCTAAACCTCGCGTAGTAGCGCACCCTTGTGGTCGCCCTCTCTTATAACGATGTGTTCAAAGAGACGCGCATAAGAGGC